>JAPLZN010000089.1 GCA_026395035.1 Candidatus Vogelbacteria bacterium
AATTTTTGCAATTAGTCAGCCCGCAAATTTCCGTTATCTCGGTTGGCGCCGGTAATCGCTACGGTCACCAGCACGCCGAAGTGCTCGCTCTACTCACTAAATTAAAAAGCGCGGTTTTACGCACGGACCAGCTCGGCACAATTATACTTGCAAGTGATGGCCAGACGGTGAAAAGTGTAAAATAAAAAACCCTCACCGCAAGCGGCAAGGGGATTTTAGGGCTTTTTCATCTTCGGTTACCTCTTTTCTTTGGATGTTACCGTTTTCGATTAAACGGGAATTTCAAAAGTCGGGTTGTGCCGACGGAGGGCGCGATCGAGGAATATCGGCAGTTTTTCGGCCGGAATATCCTTGATGCGTTCACAGATTTGGTACCAGCCCCAGATAAAGTGCTTACACCGCGGGCTGTTCGGGTTCTTCCAGCGGTTGGCCTTTTTGATGATTTCCGCCAGATGACTGGGGTCGTCGAGCAAGATTACTTTGGCCAGGGCATTCCACTGGTCCATCGTCCTGCAGGCGTCCAGGTCTCCGACGGTTGGTTCAGGAATTGAGCACTGACTTGCCGCCAATTCCTCCCGGGCTTTCTCCAGACTTAGTTTTCTGTCTGAGATAAGTCCGAGCCCGTGCAGCTGTTCGGCCATGTTTTGCATGGCTAGCCTCCTTGTCTAGAAAATCAGCGATTCTAATGAATCTGGGAGCATGTTAACACGTACAATAAAAGCTGTCAAATAAAAACTCCCGGCGCGCGCCCGGCGACGGGAGTTTGGTGAAGGGGCGGATTGGCAACCCTTCGTGTCAGGAAGGAGGCGGGTGGGCGCAGATACAACTAGCCGTATGGCAAGGTCTACGGCTTCTTTTTGGATTAGTTAGTGGATTATTGATACCACTCCGCCCAATCTGAAGTCATTCTAACCATAGTTACCGTAAAAGGCAAGATTCATCAAAAAACCGCCATTTAGGCGGTTTTTTCGACAACTTTCTTTGTTTTTGTCTTCTCAATCCGGATTTCCAGCTGTTTTCCCTTTTTTAAGCATCGGGTGCAGATTTTTAGGCGCGAGCCGTCGGTCAATTTGGCCCACTGTAAATTGGGCTGTTTGCGGAGCTTGGGGATCGGGTTATATTTGGTGGCGCGGACGCGGTTGGAGAAACCGCCGACCATAATACTTCCTTTGTCGCAGATTGGGCAGGATTTCATAGTGGTAAAATAATGGTTTAATTAGCCAGCCTATGGTAGCATAAAGTTGTAATTTTGCAAGCATTGCCGTAATGATGAGTTATGAATGATGAGTGACAAATGGCATTCATCATTCATCACTTATCACTCCTCACTCATTATCGTGACCGCTATCTTCTACATCCTCATCATTCTCTTCTCCGTGGTTATCCACGAGGTTTCGCATGGTTATGTGGCCTATCTCTTGGGTGATCCGACCGCGAAAATGCAGGGTCGGCTGACACTTAATCCGCTCAAACATCTGGACCCGTTTGGCTCGGTACTCTTGCCGGCTCTCTTGTATTTAGCCAATGCGCCGGTTATTGGTTGGGCCAAGCCGGTGCCGTATAATCCGTACAATCTGCAAGCGGGCAAATGGGGACCGGCCCTGGTGGCGGTCGCCGGTCCGATTTCCAATTTTATCGTGGCGATCTTTTTCGCTTTGGCGATTCGCTTCAATCTACTATATACCTTTGCCGCGCCAGCCTTCAACGATTTTTGTTTGTTGGTCGTAGTACTCAATGTCCTCTTGGCGATTTTCAATTTGATTCCCATTCCCCCGTTAGACGGTTCCAAGGTGCTCTTTTCCGCCCTGCCGTATCGTTTGCGCTATATTGAAACCTTTTTAGAACGCTATGGGATCGTCTTCATTGTCCTCTTCCTCTTCTATGGCGGAACAATTATCTTCCCCTTGGAACAGTGGGTGGTGCGGGTGTTAGTGGGAGGGTAGGCGCTTCGCGCAATTAGAAATTGACAGGTAATCCTGTCATCCCGGACCGCCCGTACTCGGGCGATGATCCGGGATCCAACAGAAAAAATTTAGAAATAAAAAAGGGGACCAACGAACTTGTCGTTGGTCCCCGATAGGGTACATCTTGGTTACCCGAGGTTACTGTTTCTCGGCCTGGCGCTTTTCGTCGAAGCGTTTCCTCCATTCGGTCAGGCGGGAGGAGCTCTGCTTCATCAGTCGCTCGGCCTGCTTGAAGAGTTCGAGCGCCTGCTTTTCCGAGACATCGCCGTCGCCGAACATTTCGATCAGTCCCCGGAAAACGGCGGCATTGCCCACGCCGAGCGACCGATAGGTGGCGGTCAGCCTGAGCTTGATTCCATCCAGGCCGTTCTTGGGCATTTTTTTCTTGCGCCCGCTGATCACCGCCCGGACATCTTCCGGATCGGCGCCGTGCGCTTCGGCGGCCTTGGCGATGGACAGTCCTCCGTCGGTCACGGCACCCACTGCCCGCATCGTCCGGGCCCGTTTCTGCTTGGCCTCGATCTGGGAGATGTATTTGCGGGCCACACTGGCCGGCAAGCCGAGCTGGCCGGCGATATGCTTGGGGCTTTTCCCCAGATCGAGCAGTCGGCGAACCGTATGCTCGGTATCGGCGGTCGAGGGGGGTAGGGCACCCCCACAGTTGGCCTTGTAGGCCATGCCGATGAGTTCCGCTTCATCTGTCACCAGCGTGGTGACGGCTTCGATCGTATCCCGGTCCAGGAATTCATGGGCGGCGATCCGGTGCCGGCCATCCACGACTCGGCCATCGGCGGTGATCAGGATCGGGTCGATATCGACACCGGCCTCGTAGAGTTCCGCCAGGTAGAGGACCCGGTTGTCGTCGAGCCCGACCCGGACGAAGAAATCCTTCGACAGCCCCGCGATCAACACCGGTTTGCTGTTGTCTTTACTCATTGCTCTGTCCTTCTTTCTCCTTGCTTTGTTGCTCGTCGGCCGGTTGGAAAAACCGGGCCGAGGTCGCGCGCCAGCCGGCGCGCTTTTTGGTGAGGTTCGAAATGATGATAACCGTTCCTGTCTCCGGCCAAGCCTTTTCCTCCCAAACCTCCGGTTTAAGGGAAAAAGTGATTGGGCCGAGATTGCTAAGCTCGTCGCAACGAGCTACGGCGTATGGACCATGTCGCCCACCGGGAACGATTTTTTCCACGACGGCTTGGTAGTTCACGGCACGCTCCTTTTACCTAGATGCTCGCCGGCCAGCTTGGCGCTTAGGGCGCACAGATGTCCGGTCAATTCCCAGATTGCGGTGACCTCCTCGCTCGAGAACGGGCCAAACTCGTTTTCGCTTAACCGTTCGGACAAGGCCCGCATCTGCAGGCTAAGGGCCGATTGCCGACCGGCGATTGCCGGTTGGGGCGATGCCGGTGACTCCGGAACATCGTCTTGGTCGTCCGCCGGGAAAGATCGGCCTTCTTTTTTAAGGCGCAGTTCTTCCCGGCGTGATTGCCATAGCCCGCGCATCTGGAGCTTCTTCTCCTCGGATGACGCTTGTTTTCCGGATAGCACCAGCCAGAGTGACTGCGTATTCTGATAGCCCAAAGCTTCGGCCGCCTCCTTGCCAGATAGGAGACCGTAGCCGATTAGCTCCAGGAAATTGCGAATCGTTGATCCTTCCTTGACGGTTTCCAGCTCGCTGACTCGGTAGCCCTGCGAATCCAAATAACACAGCAGGCGGATCAAGGTTTCACCGCCCGGCAGAATGGTTTTGGTCTTGGAAAACCAACTGGCCACCGTGACATCGGAGACTCCGCAGAATTGCGCCATCTGAAGCCGTGCGGCCATATTTTTCCGGCCGATAATACGCGGCTCGAAATGAGCCAGACATTCGGTCAGATGCCCGCGAAAAACTTCCATTTTCTTCTCCATCATTTTTCACCTCCTTTCAAGGAGCAAAATAATAGCAAGACCAGTAAGACCTTGCACTGTGAGCAGTAAAGCATAATATAATCTGGTTGTCAACCGCTAGATTGCGACCGCCAAGGTGGCCAATTCTTGCCCCAGTTTTTGACTTTTTTGCTCTGGTATAGTATCTTATACCCATTAGCTTTTTGCTCAGTAGCTGGGGCCAATTGCTTCTTAGTTTGAGTTGCTTACCTTGACGGCAGGGAATCTCGCCGGCGAGGCTTTTTAGTTAATTAGAAATGTAAAATTAAAAATTAAAAATTAGGGAAGGGGCCCGGGATTTTATCCATATCTCCATTTCTAATTTATAATTTCTAATTTTTAATTAAGACTCATGCCTACCATTAACCAGTTAGTAAAAAAGAATCGTAAGCCGATCAAGAAAAAGCACAAGGCCGTCGCCTTGGCGCGGGGTTTTAACGCGCGCGAGAACAAACCGACCTTCTATCCGTCGCCGTTTAAGCGCGGAGTGTGCACGGTGGTGAAGACCACGACGCCGAAGAAGCCAAACTCCGCGTTGCGTAAAATCGCGCGCGTGCGGCTCACCAACGGAATGGAAGTGACCGCCTATATTCCGGGTGAAGGACACAATTTGCAGGAACACTCGGTGGTGATGATCCGTGGCGGTCGCGTGAAGGACTTGCCGGGCGTGCGCTATCACATTGTGCGCGGCCGTTTGGATTGTTCGGGAGTTGAGAAGCGTCGCCAGGGTCGAAGTCTTTACGGGAATAAACGGCCGAAGGCGAAATAAGCTGTCAGCTGTCAACTTTTAGCTTTTGGGAATTCGAATTCGTATTTCCCTGAAAGCTGAAACCTGAAAGCGGTAAGCTATTCAAAAAATATCATGCGAAGAAAAATCAAAAACAAGCGTCCGTCTAAACCTGACTATCAATACAATTCGGTGAAAGTGGAGAAGCTCATCAACTACATCATGGAGCGCGGTAAAAAGAATGCCGCTCGGAAGATCGTTTATGGCGCTTTTGATCTTATCAAAAAAGACAGCAAAAAAGATCCGCTCGAAGTTTACGAACTGGCTCTCCAGAATGTCGGTCCGCTGCAAGAAATTCGCTCGCGGCGGGTTGGCGGTGCCAACTATCAGGTCCCGCACGAGGTTCGGCCGGAACGGCGCTTGGCGTTGGCCTTACGCTGGATGATTGCCGCCGCCAAAGCCAAAAAAGGCAAGCCGATGGCCATCAAGCTCTCGGAAGAATTAGCCGCCGCCGCCAAGAACGAAGGCGAAGCAGTCAAGAAACGCGAAATGGTGCACCGCATGGCCGAAGCCAACCGCGCCTTCGCCCACTTTGCCATCATGAGAAAAGGCTAAAGCCAATTAAAAATGAAAAATGAAAAATGAAAAACGATAAGTTCTACTTGTCGCCCCGGCGGAGGCCGGGGTCCAGAGATTCAATCCTGGATCCCGGGTCAAGCCCGGGATGACAGGAGTACCTGTCACTTTTCACTTTTCACTTTTAACTTTTCACTAAATTTATTTATGCGAGATTATCCACTAGAAAAAGTTCGTAATTTCGGCATTATCGCTCACATTGATGCCGGTAAGACCACCACTTCGGAGCGCATTCTCTTCTACACCGGGGAAAGCCACAAGATTGGCGAGGTGCACGAAGGGAATACCGTGACCGACTGGATGGAACAGGAACGCGAGCGGGGGATCACTATTACCTCAGCCGCCATTACCTGTTTCTGGAATCCGACCTATATGGGAATCGACCTGTCCAAAAAGGTGCGGTTTAATATTATTGATACTCCGGGACACATCGACTTCACGGCGGAAGTGAAGCGGTCTTTGCGCGTGCTCGACGGCGCCGTCGTCGTGTTTGATGGTGTGGCCGGGGTGGAACCGCAATCGGAAACCAACTGGCGCTATGCCGATGATGGCAGTGTTCCGCGTATCTGTCTCATCAATAAGTTGGATCGCATGGGAGCATCGTTCGACAAGTCTTTCCAGTCTATTCTCGACCGCTTAAATCCGAATGCCGTCCGGATGCAAATTCCGATGGGACTCGAAGACGATTTCAAAGGGGTTATCGACCTGTTAACGATGAAGGCCTATTATTTTGAAGGGGAAATGGGTAAGGTTATTCGGACCGAAGAAATCCCGACTGAATTTTTGGCCGAGGCAAAAAAATATCGCGCGGAATTGCTCGAAAAAATCGTCGGCGAAGACGAGCAGATGATGACCGACTATCTCGAAGGCCGAGAGCCATCACTTGAAGATTTAAAGCGCGAATTGCGCAAGGCGGTCTTGGCGGTAAAAATTATTCCGGTCTATGCTGGCTCGGCTTTAAAAAATAAGGGCGTCCAGCTGGTGCTCGACGCGGTGGTAGATTATCTGCCATCGCCACTCGATATTCCGCCGGTGCACGGGATTGACCCGCGCGATGGATCAACTATCTATCGCCACGCGAGTGACGAAGAACCGTTTTCGGCCTTGGCGTTCAAATTGCAAACCGATCCGTTTGTCGGCCAGCTGACCTTCTTCCGGGTTTATTCTGGCACTCTGTCCGCCGGAACCTATGTTTACAACTCCACCACCGGCGAAAAGGAACGGTTGGGTCGGATTGTCCGTTTGCAGGCTGATAAACGGGAAGATGTGGAAACGGTTTATTCCGGAGAAATCGCGGCGGCGGTCGGTTTGAAAAATGCTAAAACTTCACATACTCTGTGTGATGAAAATCAGCCGATTATTCTTGATCAGATCAAATTCGTTGATCCGGTCATTTCGATGCGCATCGAGCCGAAAACCAAGGCCGATCAGGAAAAGATGGGTATGGCGCTCAAGAAACTTTCTGATGAGGATCCGACCTTCAAAATCAGCTCCAACGGTGAGACTGGCGAAACTTTGATCGCGGGCATGGGCGAATTGCACCTCGATATCATGGTGGACCGGATGAAGCGCGAATTCGGCGTGGAGGCCAATCTCGGCAAACCACAAGTTTCCTACAAAGAAACGATTACCGGCGAAGCGGAAATGGAAAACAAGTACATCAAGCAGTCTGGCGGTAAGGGTCAGTACGGTCATGTGAAGATCCGCATTAAGCCGATGGTGCCGATGACCGAGGAAGAACGAAAAGATTTGCCGAAGAATACCAAGCGCTATGACGAGTTCGAGTTCATCAACACAATTAAGGGAGCGGCGATTCCGGGAGAATACATTCCAGCGGTGGAAAAAGGCTTGAAGGAAGCCATGGAGCGCGGGACGATTGCCGGCTATCCGTTGGTCAATATCTCGGTCGAGCTTTACGACGGTTCTTTCCACGAAGTGGACTCGTCGGAACTGGCGTTCAAACTAGCCGCTTCGATGGCGCTTCAAGATGCCGTCAAGCGCGCCAACCCGGTCTTGCTCGAGCCGATCATGAAACTCGAAGTGATTGTCCCGGAGAAATTCATGGGGGACATTACCGGCAATTTGTCCAGTAAGCGTGCCCAAATTGAAGGGATGAACGACCGCATTGGCGGGCTTAAGGTGGTTGACGCTAAGGTTCCATTGTCTGAAATGTTCGGCTATGTCACCAATCTGCGCTCGATGACTGAAGGTCGCGGTACGAGCAATATGGAATTTTCCAACTACGCTATCGTGCCGAAGAATGTAGAGGCGGTGATTATGGAGGGACGCAAATAGCACATAAGTACTAAGTAGTAAGTAGTAAGTAATACAAATACAAAATCAAAAAGCGGGCGTTGCCCGCTTTTTGAGTTCCCCCGCCTTTGCGAAGGCGGGGTCGGATTTAGTCCGGGGGCGGTTGTGTCTAGTTATTGCGAACAAAGTGAAGCGATTTCTGGATTTGTGTCATTCCCGCGCAGGCGGGAATCCAGGCCCGATTTTGTATTGTCATTGCGAGGAGTACTCGCCGAAGCAATCTAGCCGTCCGACCCCAACCTCCCGCGGGCACGCGTAAAACGCTGGTGCGTTTTCTGCTCCGCTCGCCAATCAAGAAAATAATCAAATCGTTCACACGGCTCCCGGCGAACTCGCGATGAGTACATCGCTCAAACA
>JAPLZN010000070.1 GCA_026395035.1 Candidatus Vogelbacteria bacterium
TGTCTCGGTCTATAATTTACATTCCAGCGGTTCGTTTATCAAATACTATGAAGGGTTGGAAGGGGTGAAAGGGGTGTATGAGGATTTGCTGACGAGTGTGCGGTCGCACGACGACTATCTAATCATTGGCGATTTGGCACTTTGGTTGGCGCGAGATCCGGAGTATTTCTTGGATTTTACGAAACGGCGAGCAAAATTAAACTTGAATATTCGCTTACTTTTACCGGATTCACTCGAGGCCCGGGAGTATAAACGGTTGGAACGAAATTTTAACGAACAGATTAAGATTTTGCCGGCGGATTTCAAAATCACGACCAATATGGTGATTATCCCGCATCGGGTGGTAATTGATCAGCTCACAGCACCGCTCTTGGCGATGGTGATTGAGAATGACAGCGTGGTACAAATGAACCGCGAGCTGTTCGAGATGATTTGGCGGTCGTTGCCGGATTGATGTTTGGCGTAATTTGCTTTCTTAACCTATAATCATCTTATGTTCAATCCGAATGTTATTGTTCCCAGGGATACATCCGAATCGGAAAATGGCGAAACCGAGCGCGCCCTGCGTTTGTTGGAGAAAATGCTGGAGAACCCGGTAGAATTAGGTGTTGGTAGGGCCGGGCGGGTGTTTAGCCTGCCGGAACAAAGTATTTGTATTAAACAGATTATCGATGGTAGTAAAGAGTTTTCTTTAAATAATGTAAAGGAGGAAATTGCTTTAATGGCGGAAGCGAGAGGCGCGGGGGTGCGTGTTCCGCACCCGATGATGGCGGTCCAAGCCAAAGAAGGGGACTTTATCGTGATGGAGACAATAGATGGCCACAGTATTAAGGATATTTGGGCCAAAGGGATACCTCTGCCGCCTAACTATGATCATGACCGTTTTTGGGATACTCTGGAAAGATTAATTACTCGCTTAAACGGCGCCGGCATACATCATCGCGACCTACATGAGGGGAATGTGATGATGGAATGGACAACGGGAGATCCGGTAATCATTGATTTTGGTCTATCTTGCCAGGCTTTTGACGAGGATGACCCCTATCGAGAAGTGGATTTTCCGCGGGTGGGGGAGCTTCACCTGTTTAATCGTGATCGGGATCAAGTGACGCAATTGCGGGTTAAAATGTTGAAGTATTTACAAAGGAACAGAACTAGGGTATAATACAAAACAGTTAAGATGATCATAAAAGAAGAAGGGAACAATAACATGAGCCCCGTTACTGTCGATAACTCCTTGCGTGAGCTGGCTTACTGCCAGGCTAAGGAGATGTCCCGGATTGGGCAGGAGCAAGGAATGCTCCCGCCACCGTTTGAAACGGTAAAAATCCACCTGGCTCCGAGGGAGACCCCGGTGGCTGGTTCGTTCTGCAAATTGGAGTTTCCGGACGTGCCCTTTGATGTCCATCTGGTCGTTTAGAGTTAGGCCGAGAGAAAGCAGGAGCTTTCTCTCGGCCTTTAATTTTGGTCACAACGTCAGTTAAAATTGATTTTCCGCCATTTTTCCTGTATTCTAGCGAGGTAATCGGAGTGTGGTGTAACGGTAACATTCACGGTTCGGGATCGTGAGACTCCGGGTTCGAATCCCGGCACTCCGACAGAAAAGAAAAGACTCAGTGAAAGCTGGGTCTTTTCTGTCGGAGTGCCGGGATTCGAACGGGAAGGGGGTCGGGGAAAAGGGACTTTCCCCGTGGAGCTTGATTGCGAGATGGCGTAGCAATCAAGGGCCGCACTGAGCGTAGGCGAAGGAGGCGGGGACGCGCGGCTTTTCAGTAGAAAAGAACGCGTGGAAAACAGGCCGAGCTTGTTCGAGGCCGTTAGAAACCGTGGGGTTCTAAAACGCAGCAAATCGTCGTTTTCCCCGACGATTTGTGAGTAGTGAGCGTTCCCGGCACTTATTTCGCTAGCAAGCGAAACGGGCGAGCTGGTGTCCGACATATTTTGATTTATCAAAATAGAAGTGCCCCTGTGGTACAGACAAAGTTTTTTGACGAAAAAACTTTAGTCGCGGAAGAATCCCGGCACCTCGCCGAAAGACGGATTTTGCGTTTGGGGCCGTCTTTTGCTATAACGAGTCTAGAAGAAGGAAAAGGAGGTCTTTGTAATGGCGAAAAAGATTGGCGGGCTATTTGTGGAAGTCGTTACTCCGTTGCAGGAGAACGGAGCGGTTGATTTTGGGGAGTTAGAACGGCATCTCAACTTCCTTATGTTGGCCGGGGTGGATGGTGTGGTCTTGGCTGATTTGGCCGGCCAAGCCCCAACACTGTCCTGGGATGAACAAATGCAGATCATCTGCCGGGGTGGCCAAATAATTGCCGGTCGCTGTCGAACGGTTGGTTGTACCGGCAGTAATTCCACGGCCGAGGCCGAGAAAAATTCGGTTGAAGCTGCTTTGTTGGGCGGAGTTGACGCATTGGGGATCTATACCGGCTATCTGGTCGGTGCGGCTTCCCGTCAACTGTGGAAAAATTTCTATGATCCGGTCGCCCGGGCCGTACGAATCGCCAACAATCAGATTGAAATCATTCCCTACGACCTGCCGGATCGGGGAGCCAACGGCCTAACTCCATACGATCTGGAGGCCTTGGTAAACAACCACCCGAATGTGACGGCGGTGGTTTCAACGGCCCCGCTGGATCGTCTGCGGGAATTGCGGGCACAATTGCCGCCGGGTTTTCCCGTTATGTGCCGACATGATCGGCGCGCGGTGGAAATGATGACCGATCCCGAGGTGGGAGGCAACGGACTTTTTTCCGTGGTGGCGAATGTTTTTCCGGCGGCCATTAAAGACATGGTTGATGCGTTCTTGGCCGGCGATTGGATTGCCGGACGGCGAATCTATGACAATCTCGAGCCGTTGTTTCGGTTGGTGGTCGTGCAAGGGGTGGATTCGGCTCAACGCTATCCTTCACCTTGTGCGATTATGACCGTGACCGGAATTCTCGGAATGAATTCCGGTTGCTTGCGGCCGCCACTCGGAATGATGGAGGAAACGGCTGTTCATCAAGTTGTTTCCGCCCTGCGTGAAGTCTTTCGGCGGGCGCCGGAATATTTTGCGCCGATCGTTGATCACTACGGCCGTCGAGTAGCCGAACGACTATTTGATGATACCGTTTGGCAATCATTTATCGCGGAATAACCGCGATAAACCGCAAGGGAACATTTTCCCTTGCGGTTTTTCTTTTGGCTTGGGGGTTGAGAGCGGAGAGGAAACCGACCGGGGTTATCCACAGGTTTAATGTAACATATATTTGACAGTAATATATTTTTGACTATAATGGAGGTATTAGTAGTTTAGTAATAAAAATATGTTGGGAAAACCGGAGTGGTTTGGGCGGAGAAAATATACCGGGTGGGGACTGACGCCCCGCACCTGGCAGGGCTGGGCCTATATCTTGGTGTTTGTTGCGCCACTGGTCATTATCCAGT
>JAPLZN010000138.1 GCA_026395035.1 Candidatus Vogelbacteria bacterium
AATAATGAAAAGTGAAAAGTGAAAAATAGAAATCAAAAAAAGAATGGCCGTTTCCGAAGAACGGAAACGGCCAAAACGCGACACCTGAATTCTTTCAAGCCACGGTATTGTACTCGCGCAAGACCAGACGGCCGGCCTCCGGATCATATTGGTACACCGTCAAACCGCAATTTTTCGGCGATTCGCCAGGCGGCCAGGCGATAGCCTGATCGTAGGTCCAGTGTTCGAACAGAAAACGAATACAGCGCAAGGTGCCGCCGTGTGTCACCGCCCAAACATCCATCCCGGCCCGGTCACGAAACAGCATGTTGATGAACTTGTAGACCCGTTCAACCACATCGGCCAAACTGTCACCGCCCGGCGGACGAGCAATGAACCCACCGTGCGTTTTCCAGTATTCGGCCAGCCAAGGAAAAGCTGCTTCCGCTTCCCGTTTGGTCATGTCGTAAGCGTAACCGGCATGCCGTTCACGGATGGAGGCGCTCATCCTGACCCGGATTTGATCTCGTTCTTTGAGCGGATAAGCGTTCAGAATCCCTTCGGTCGTCTGGATGGTGCGTAAATAGCCGGAATGGTAGAGATAATCAGGTTTCCCAAACCTGGACCGCAGGAGCAGACCGGTTTTTTTTGCCTGTTCCCAGCCGATTTCGGTCAGTGGGATTTTATCGTCGGAAATCCCCTTAACCTGCTCTCGGGCCTCGTCATCGGCAAAGTAAATGGACCCCTTCCTTACCTTGTTCCGTTCGGATTCGCCGTGTCGGATAAAAATCACGCGGTACGGCCGGCCGGCACCCTTGGCCAACAATCGACAAAATTCCGCAGAAACATCTTCCATGGTAAAGGCTCCTTAACCTGAAAATACGAATGGCAATGAGTCCAATCTTCCCGCACCATAGGCTAAAACGGGGAAAAAGTCAAAGTTAAATTGTCCCTCGCAAATACGCCCGTCTGATTTCTTCCGGAAACTTTTCAATCGCGTAACGGAGCATTGTCCGCGGCATTTTTTGGTACCGCGGTTTTAAAAATTTAGTTAGAACGGTGATGTCTTTCTTCCCCACCTCGCGCAACATCCAGCCGACCGCTTTATGCATCAAATCATGGCGGTCATTTAGCAAGATATCGGCCAGTTTGAGGGAATCGGTAAAATTATTGTCGCGAATAAAAGCGAAGGTAGAGACGATAGCAATTCGTCGTTCCCAGAGATTTTTGGATTTGGCTAGTTTAAATAATATCTCGCGTTTACCGGAAGGACCGTCCTTCGGATGAGGTTTGTCGTTCCCGGCTTGACCGGGAATCTTAGGGTCTTTTGGAATTATTCCCAAATATGCTCCGACAATTTTATGCGCCGACAAATCCACTAAATCCCAATTATTGATCCACTTGGTATGGGCCAAATAGAATTTAACAATGGCGGTTTTTTCCTTATCGTCGGCCTGAGCAAATTTTTCCACCAAAATGAGCAGGGCAATCAAGCGCTCCTCGTGGTATTGAGAACGAATCAATTCGTCCATTTCCACCAGTAAAGTATCAATGTCAAGGACTGTCCTTGATATGAGGTATTGTTTAGTAAGGCGACGAGAAAGCGGGACAGTCAGGCCAAGAAACTTGTCGCCCTCGCCATAATCCCCTTTCCCGGTCTTGAAAAACCAAAGGCAATTTTTAGCGCGTAACGGTTCGGCGTGAGAGCGGATGGATTTTTGAAGTTCTCTTAATTTATTCACAAATTGAGTATATATAATCTATTTTAAAAAGAAAACTGGCGCGGAACATGAATGTTCCGCGCCAGAAAATTAGAGGGAGACATAACAGCTTTTTATGAAGACCGCCCAATCTGGAGTTACTTTTTCCGGCCGTCCTGATTTCTGGTACTGTTCATAGATTGCCGTCTCCAGCATTGAAGCAATTCCACCAAGAAGATTGTCCCCCCGGCCAGCACCCTTAATCCGCTCAATCATTTGGCAGGTATAGATCCAGCATTCGGCCTCGTAGTGGTATACCTTCTCGGCCTCAGCCTGCCCGATAAAGCCCTGGTTCAGAGCATGGTAGCCTTCATGGAGGATCATCATTGCCAGAAGATCTTCCATATAGGCTATACCGGCTTGTTCTCCGAATGTTACGAGAGCCCAACGAAGCCGTATCCTAACATTCACCGCGTTAATGAAAATCGCGGACTTTTTACATTCCGGATCGGGATGGCCGGTGAAGGCAATCGAGTTGTATTTCGGAGCAACCGTGGTGATGATCGGAAGCGCCGTGGAGATCTTAACGAACTCCTTTCTTACCGACTCGATCGGATACGCCGTTTTCAAGTGGCCGATTAGCGGAGAAAGAACTTCGACAACCAGTTTTTGAGCTTCTTCGTCCGATTCGGACATGGCTTCGCGGATGGACATCGAGCCATACCGCTTGACGGATTCGGTTGACAGCCATTTTCCGCCAGGGTCCATCGCTATTTGGCTGGTCGAAACCATTGTGGGATGATTTTTACCATTCAAACATAGAATGGGGAAGAAGAGGCAAGCCATGATGGCGAGCAGGAACGGCAGTTTTCTTCGCCCAGAAGTGCCGGCAGGAGCTGGCAGAGACTGAGACAGCTTTTTCTTCACAGAGGGACCCTCCTTGAGTCTATCACTATGGTAACACATCAACGCGCAGACCGTCAATGGTGACGAATGGGATTACAAATACAAAACCCTCCAAAAGGAGGGTTTTGAGGAAATTAACGTTTACTCCACTGAGGAGCTTTTCTGGCTTTCTTTAGGCCGAACTTGCGGCGTTCTTTGGAACGCGGATCACGGGTCAGGAGGCCTTCGGCCTTGAGGGGCTTGCGCAATTCACCATCGAATTTCTGCAACCCGCGGGCAATACCCAAACGCAACGCCTCGGCTTGTGAGTGGATTCCCCCACCAATGATTTTGGCGGTAACCGAGAAGGCCCCTTCCAGACTGGACTTGGCGAACGGTTCCTTAATTGTCTTGCGAAGTTCCTCCGTCGGAAAATACTCGTGCAATTTCTTGCCGTTTACCTCAAAAATATCCTTGGTGTTCTTGGTCAGCCGAACGCGGGCGCTGGAAGTCTTGCGCCGACCGACGGTCTCGATATATTTGGTTTTTTCTGCAGTGGTAGCCATAAAGTAATTTAAAATTAAAAATTAGAAATTAGAAATTGAATACCCGTCTTTCTGAATTTCATTTTTAATTTATAATTTTTAATTTCTAATTATTCACTTATTGTCAGGTTTTTCATCACAATCGGTTTTAATTTGTTGTCCGGGAGCATGCCATGTACCGCCAAGCGCAAGAGTTCGGAATAGCCCTTCTTAGTTGCGATTTCGGCGTTCATTTCAAAACGCATTCCGCCCGGATTGCCGGTGTAATGCTTGTGGTAAATGGAATCCAGCTTATTGTTGATGATTTTTACCTTGGATGCGTTGACAATGAACACCTTGTTTGTGCCGGCAATATGGCGAGCATAGTCGGGAGAATCTTTGCCAGCCAGCAAAACCGCCGCTTCGGTGGCTACCCGCCCGATCGTTCGTCCCTCCGCGTCGATAGTAAAAGTATTCGGTTTTTTGTTTTTAATTTCAGTCATTGGAATTTTGTATTTGTTTCGGATTTCGTTTTTGAATTATTCGTATATTCGTATGTTTAACTCACAAATTCGATTATTGCCATTGGACTGCCGTCTCCAGGACGCGCGGACATTTTAATTATACGGGTATAACCGCCAGCTCGCGTTGCGTATCTAGGAGCGATCTCCTTGATCAATTTTCCGGAAACTTCGCCTAGTTTTGAATTTATCGCGCGAGTGGAAGCTAAATCGCCCTTCTTAGCCTTAGTCACTAGTTTCTCGATGAAAGGACGGAGTTCCTTGGCTTTGGCTTCGGTCGTTTTGATCTTGCCGCTAATTACCAAGGCTTCCGCCAGCGAGCGAATGAGTGCCTTGCGGACATTCCGCGTCCGGCCGAGTTTTCTGATTTTGGAGTGATGCTTCATAGCTTCGCAATTATAAATTTAAAATTATAAATTAGAAATGAGAATTCTATTTCAATTTGATCTTAATTTATAATTTCTAATTTATAATTATTAATTACTTCAGTGTTATCCCGTAATTTCCCAGGGCTGTTTTAATCTCTTCCACCCCCTTCTCTCCCAAACCGGATATTGACATTAAATCATCTTCCTTCTTCCGCGTCAACCCACCGAGCGTCCGAATCGAAGCGTTACCCAGAGCCTTCATGGTGCGAACAGACAAGTTGAGATCTTCAATGCGGGTCTTGAGAACATCTTCCTGTTGTTTGACTTCCTCGCTCCGATCGCCCATTTCCTCTTCTTTTGCCTCGTTCGGAACAATAACCTCTTCGATCTCCTCCTTAAAACCGATAATCGACTTGAGCTGAGTAATCATTGTTTCAATCGATTTTTCCAGCGCTTGCCGGGGCGACAACGAACCGTCGGTTTCCACGAAAATACGAAGTTTGTTGTAGTCGGTCCGATTACCAACGCGCATATGTTCGACTTCGTAGCTTACTCGGCGAATCGGCGTAAAGATTGCATCGAGAGCGATGGTGCCAATCTCCACCTTATCCTTGGCCAAGATTTCCTTTGGGACATAACCCAGCCCCAATTCGAGGTTCATTTCGATCGAAACCTCGGTCTTGCCGGTGACGGTAAATAAATATAGATCCTTGTTGGCCACCTCGATGCCGCCGCCAGTCTTTATATCGCCGGCCAGCACCTCCTTCGGCCCCTTAATTGAAAGCGATACACTCTGCGGTTCGTCACCGACAATCTGAAAACGAACCTTCTTCAGGTTCAAGATCAGAGTAATGACATCTTCCTTTACGCCATCCATCGTCGAAAATTCATGGCTCACGCCGTCGATTTTGACCGAGGTGATAGCATAACCCGGCAAGGACGACAAAATAATCCGTCTCAGAGAATTACCAAGAGTATGTCCGTAGCCAGGGTATAGCCCTTCGATTTCGTAGATACCCGTCAGTTCGTTTTCCGAAACGACTGCCGGTTTCGAGGGCAAGATGATGTTATGATCTGGCATAATAAATAATTAAAAATTAGAAATTAAAAATTAATCAACGCTTTAATTTTTAACCCTTAATAATAAGTTAGCAATTGATGATTAATAATGAATATCAATAAAAATTAATGTGGATTATTCGTCGCCATTCGTAATCCGTCATTCGTAATTGTTTTAGACTCGGCTATAAAACTGCAAGATAGTTTCGAAATTCAAATTCGGCTCCTTGTCCTGATATGACGGTTCACCCTTTATTGTTGCTTCGAATTTCAGCGGATCAACCGAAATCCAATTCGGAGCATGGCGATCCTTGATCTTCTCGGCCAACTCGCGGAAAATTCCGTTTTCCTTGCTTCCCGGGCGAATACCAATCACATCTCCTACCCGAACCTTATGTGAAGGAACGGTCATCCGGCGTCCATTGACCCAAATATGACCATGGGAAACAGCTTGTCGGGCGAAAGCGCGCGAAATAACGAGACCCATCCGGAACACGACATTGTCGAGACGTTTTTCGAGAGCCACATAAAGAGCTGCCGCCGGGATACCCTTTGTCTCACGCGTCGCCTTGACATAATTGCTGAATTGTTTTTCGGTCGTACCGTAGGTATATTTAGCCTTCTGCTTTTCAATCAATTGCGCGCCGTATTCGCTGGAATTACGCCGGCCGCCTTTTTTGCCGCGTTGCTTTTTCTCGGTCCCAGACACGGTAAATTTAGTCCCTTGTGTTTTAGGGAAAATTCGGTCGCCCAATCGTCTGGCTATTTTATATTTCGGTCCGATCCGCATAATGGTAATTTAAAATTAAAAATTAGAAATTAGAAATGAAATTCTGGATTGAAATTTGATTCTCTTAACCTTAATTTTTAATTTAGCATTTTTAATTTTTAATTGGTTTTAGACACGGCGGGGTTTTGGCGACTTAGGTCCATTAAATGGCACCGGCGTTCGATCTTTAATCGAAGCAATCGCTACCCCTTTTGAAATAAAAGCACGAATTGAAGATTCTCGACCGGCCCCCACTCCCTTAACGATAATGTCGATCTCTTTCAGCCCGGACGAAAGAGCCTTGTCAGCCAACGCCTCGCCTACCTTTCCCGCCGCAAACGGCGTTCCCTTTTTGGCCCCCTTAAATCCCATTGCTCCGGCGGACGACCACATGGCCGTGTTGCCCTTTTCATCGGCTAAGAGTAACGAGGTGTTGTTGTAGGTTGAATTCAC
>JAPLZN010000153.1 GCA_026395035.1 Candidatus Vogelbacteria bacterium
TTGTGCGGTAATTGCTGTATGCTTAGTTTGGAGAAAGGAGCTCTTTTTATGAAACGCAATGCTGTTTTTAACCGGCGGTTTTGGGTGACCATGACAATTTTGGTCAGCCTATTACTGGGTTTGGTCTGGTATGTCGGTCCCAAATTTCGGCATGAACTCTGGACGGTGTTTAATGAGTTTATTCTTACCAAAGATAATCTCATTATGTTCGTGGTTATTTTTGGATTTGTGACGCTGGTCACCCTGGGCTGTTTGGTGATCAATGGCCTTCTCATCAAAATTGGCTGGGTAAAGCCGGACCAATATTGTCCGACCTGCGGCCATATTATTTCGGAAGGCCACTCGCTGTATCAAAACCAGCCCAAGTCTGACGATCTGTGCTCACATGTTTCCGAACCCCGCTCGCCGTGAGCGGGGTTTTCTTTTTTGTTGGGATAGTGGTATATTTTTGGCAGATTAAACGGGAGAAAGGAAAAGAAGAATGAAGACATTGCCTGGACGGACGAAGAAAAAATGGCTGGTAGATTTCATTGATTGGTATTTTCGCGCCTGGATTGATGCTCTGGCTGAGGACATGGGGGATACCTATCAGTCGGGAGTAACCATTATCCTGGCTTTTAGCTCAGCCTTGATGATTGTCATTACGGTGATAGTGGCTCGTTTGGCGGGAATATCGCTGGGGGCGCTGGCTTTAACTGGACTTTATATTGTTTTTGGTCTCATTTTCATGCTTCATGAAAGAGACTGGGTCTGAGTTTTGGGCGGGGAGGAGTATTTTCTTCCCCGCTTTTTCTGTACAAACTAAAAAATCTATGTTACTGTATTTTTGTATCTAGCTTATTGCTTACTGCTTATTCTTATGACTTTCCACCTGCTCACCATTTTTCCGGAAATTTTTAGCTCATACTTAAATGAGTCCATTTTGAAGCGGGCGCAGGCGGCGAAGAAAGTGAAGTTTAATATTGTGAATATTCGCGATTTCACGCTGGACAAGCATCGTCGGACCGACCTTCGTCCCTATGCTGGCGGTCCCGGATTAGTAATGATGGCCGAGCCTATTCTTCGCGCCGTAGATGCTATCCAAAAAAAGCTAAAAGCTAAAAGCAAAAAGCTAAAAGCTGTAATTTTGTCGCCGGGGGGCAAGCAGTTTACGAATGAAACGGCTATAAAGTGGTCCAAACAATACACCGACATTATTCTTATTTCCGGGCGCTATGAGGGGATTGACGCACGGGTGAAAAAAATATTGAAAGCTGAGGAAATCTCAGTGGGGCCGTTCGTGCTGACGGGCGGGGAGTTGCCGGCGATGATTGTGGTGGATGCGGTGGCGCGGCAGATTCCCGGTGTGCTTGGGAATGCCGATTCGCCGGAGGAAAAGAGAGTGTCCTCGCATGAGGTCTATACTCGTCCCGAAGTTCTCGCTTGGAAGGGTAAAAAGTATAAAGTGCCGAAAGTTCTATTGTCTGGTCATGCCGCGAAGATAAAGGAATGGAAAATGGCTAAAACGCCCCATAAGTAATGGGGCGTTCGCCCGACCACGCTACTGCGTGGTTTAGGGGAAAAGAAAAAATACAAAGTGCCGAAAGTGCTCTGGGGGGGGGAGTCATAAGTTGATTGAAGACTGGAAAAAAAGAAAAATCAAGTAACTACTCTCTAACCCCTCACACTCTAACCCGTATTTCTCCCCTCCTGGGATAGGAGGGGTCAGGGGTGGTACGGTTATAATTTGTCTTGAAACAAACTGCTTCGAACTCATACCGCCCCCGGAGTACTCTCCGACCCCGCCTAACTTAGGCGGGGAGGAATACAGGGTCATCCAAGGTGTGTGTTACACTACTCGGACTTTACAAAATAAGGTTCATTTGGTATAAAACAGGCAGAAACCTACAAGTAGGACTATTTTGTTGACAAGGAGATCTTTATGAAAATTGGGGAATTAATCTGTTGGTGGAAAAGGACCGCGGGACAGAGATATCAGACCGAGAAGGATCGGATTATCGGCCAGATTAGTGATTGCCTTAACGGGCTTGAATCCGTGCGTTACCACCGTTGGAACTTGGGCCTGTTCGGGTTGGTGTGCGCGCTCTGGTTCCGCTGGCGCCTGGCCCACTGGTTTAACTGTCTGGATCGGGCCTTGCCGGCTGAAATCAAGGTGCCGGCCGACAATCTGCATTCCTCCGATCTTTACTTGTTGTCTCGTGCGGCCAGCCGACTGCTGTCTCGTAAGCGGGATGTTCCCGTCTACCTGGAACATTCCAAGCGGCGAGCGGTGATTGAACAAATGGCTCGGGAACGAGCCAAGGTATGAGTTCGCTGTCACATTTGGGCCCGGATTTCCACGAAACGGAAATCCGGCCCTTTTCTTGTTGAAAATTAAGGAGCATAGCGAATATAATTTTCACAATCCCGCCCCAGAATTAGGGCGAGGGCGCGGCCGGATAGGCCACTCCTAATTGCGCGAAGCGCGAGCCCGCACTTCGGTCTGGGGCTGGGGTCGCAAAGCTTGACAGTCTGATATTTTTCCTATACACTATCCCCATTAAGCAAGATTGAGTTACGGCTGACCTCTTGCCCTCTTTGTCCATTCTTTTGTTAACCCTCGGCTCTCAAAGGAGAGAAAGGGCGCTTTTTTTGTGGTATTAAAAATGCAATTTTCATTATTAATATTTTTTACCAATACTCGCCAATCAGGGACTATTCGGAAAAGAAGTTCGACCTTGAATTTGTCGGCTTTCAACTCGACGAGCCGAAACACGATGAATATCACGCTAAGGAAAATAAGCTGTCTTACGAAGCGGCGCTTAGGGTGAAAGTAAAACTACACAATAAGACGCTCGATCAGGACAAGGAGCAGGAGATTTTCTTGGCCGATTTTCCCCTCATGACCCAGCACGGGACCTTTGTGATTAACGGCATCGAACGCGTGATCGTACCGCAACTGGCGCGAAGTTTCGGCGTTTTCTTTACGGTCAATGAACTGAAAAGTCGCAAATATTTTGGCGCGCGCGTAAATCCGGCCAAGGGGGCCTGGATCGAGATTGAATCGGAAATAGATGGCGCGATCTATGTCCGCATCGATCGTAAGCGTAAGTTCTCAGTCAGTTCTCTTTTGCGCGTCTTTGCCGATATGGAAGGCAAGAAACTCTCCGATGAAGAGATGATCAAACATTTTGAAAAAATGGGTGTTGACATCGGACCAATCAAGATGTCTCTCGAAAAGGATCACGCCAAAACGCCCGAAGAATCTTATCTGGAAGTTTATCGTCGTTTGCGCGATAGTGATTTGGCGACTCCGGCCAACTCCAAAGAATATATTGACACGCTGTTTTCCCGTGAGAAGTACGACCTGTCTACGGTTGGGCGTGTTCGCTTTAACCAGCGTTTTGAGAAAACGATTGGTCCGGGTACCAAGGACGATCGCACTGTTCATTTAGACGATCTATATTCTGTCGTTGCTCATGTCATCAAGCTGAACAACGATAAGCTGGCCAAGGAAGACGATATCGACCACTTGGGTCTGCGCCGGATTCGCTCGGTGGGAGAAATGCTCCAGGCCAAGCTCAAAATGGGCATGACGCAAATGAAGCGCAATATTCAGGACCGGATGTCGACAATCGACACCGCGACGCTTTTGCCGATTCAGTTCATTAGCCCGCGTCCGTTACAGGCCCGGCTCAAGGAATTTTTCACGACTAACCAGTTGTCGCAATTCATGAATCAAGAGAACACACTGGCCGAAGTCGAGCACTTGCGGACGCTGTCCGCGCTCGGTCCGGGCGGTCTGACGCGCGAACGAGCGGGGCTCGAAGTTCGCGATGTGCATACTTCGCACTATGGTCGCGTTTGTCCGATCCACACGCCTGAAGGTCCGAACATCGGTCTTATTTTGCACCTTTCGACCTATGCCCGGGTGAACGAATTCGGCATTATTGAAGCTCCTTACCGTAAGGTTAAGAATGGCAAGATTACCGATGAGCTGGTCTATTTGAACGCACTCGAAGAAGAAACTTTCGTCATCGCTCATGCCGGCGTTCCGTATGACAATGATGGCCGGTTGCTTGATGAAATGGTGGAAGCACGCCGTAACG
>JAPLZN010000148.1 GCA_026395035.1 Candidatus Vogelbacteria bacterium
GTTGACCACAGTTACCGAGCGCACCCGCGAGATTGGCTTGCGCAAGGCAATCGGGGCCAAGAAGCGCGATATCAGCACTCAGTTCTTGGCGGAAGCGATTCTACTCACTTTTTCCGGCGGCGCACTCGGAATTCTGCTCGGCTGGCTGATTGCCTTTGGACTGTCTCTCTCCGGCCTAATCCAAGCCTCGGTTTCGCTATTTTCCGTCCTCCTGGCGTTTGGAATTTCCGCCGCGATTGGAATCATCTTTGGGTATTACCCCGCTCGAAGAGCTTCAAACTTGAGCCCGATTGAAGCTCTCCGCTATGAATAGTGTTCATGATATGATTTAAACATGGAGTTTGTTTTTTTGTTGCTAGTGATTTTCTGTCTCATTTTACTTCTCTGGGTGCTTAGCGAGATGGCCTTTCATCTGTTTGTTCCGATCGAACGGTGGCCGGCGGCGCCGTTTGTGCCGACAGCGGGGCGACACTATAAAACGATTATCGATGCCCTAGAACTTTCTCCGGGGCAGACTCTGATTGATCTGGGCTGTGGTCATGCCGGTCTCTTGGTTGCGGCCGCGAAGAGGGGGATCAGTGGGCTTGGCTATGAACGGTCATGGGGTCCGTTCTTGCTGGCCAAGATCAATGTTTTTGTTCGGCGTTCCCCGGTAAAAATAATCAAGGGAGATTTATTTGCAGCTGATCTGGCATCGGCCGACGCGGTTTTTTGTTATCTGCTCCCGTCTGTCTTGGCCGATTTGGAACAAAAATTTTCACAGGAGTTGCCCTCGGGAAGTCAGGTGGTAACTTTCGCCTGGCCCTTGCCGAGTCGAGAGCCGACCCAGGTGATTGAAGCTACTCGGATCGGCGAAAAGATTTATCTCTATCGTTATTAAACTTGTGTCTTCCTGTGTCATTCCCGCCATCTACGATGATAAACTCCGGCGGGAATCTAGGATATAACCAGAACCTCCAGAGATAAAACCTGGATTCCCGCCGGAGTTTACCCTCGCGGAGGCGGGGGCCTGAGTCGGGAATGACAGAAATGCGGGTTTTTCTTTGCTCGGAGTATTTTTGTGGTAGAATAGTTACCTATGTCCGACCTAAAAAAAGAATCTATCGATCTTCATCGAGAAAAAAGGGGTAAATTGGCCATTGCCAGCAAGGTACCGCTTAAAAATCGGCAGGATCTTTCGCTGGCCTATACTCCCGGAGTGGGAGCGGTGTCGGAGGCAGTGGCGGCGGAGCCCGGATTGGCCTACGAGCTGACCTTGAAAGGAAATACGGTGGCAATCGTGTCCGACGGTTCGGCCGTGCTTGGTTTGGGTAATCTGGGGGCCATGGGCGCTATCCCGGTCATGGAAGGCAAGGCCGTCTTGTTCAAGGAGTTTGCCGGCGTGGATGCTTGGCCAATCTGTTTGGATACCCAGGACACCGAGGAAATAATTCGCACGGTAAAGAATATCGCGCCGGTTTTTGGCGGTATAAATTTGGAAGACATTTCCGCCCCGCGCTGTTTCGAAATAGAAGAACGGTTGCGAGCGGAATTACCTATTCCAGTGATGCATGATGACCAACATGGAACGGCGACGGTGGTTTTGGCTGGTTTAATTAATGCCCTCAAACTTCGTGGTCTGGCGAAAGAGGAAGCAAAAGTAATCGTGAATGGCGTGGGAGCGGCCGGCACAGCCATTACTAAAATTTTGGCGGACTATGGTTTCCGGCATTTTACGCTTTGCGACAGTAAGGGAGTGTTGACAAAAGACCGTGGCGATTTGAACGAGGAAAAATTGAAGTTGATTTCGTATCTTGAATTAAAAACTGGGGAGTATTCGCCGGTGACGGGAGAGCTTAAGCAGGCAATCGCGGGAAAAGATATTTTTATTGGCGTTTCGAAAGGCAACCTGGTAGATGAAGCGATGATTCAGTCAATGAACGAACGGCCGATCGTTTTTGCGCTAGCCAACCCGACGCCGGAAATAATGCCGGATATCGCCAAGGCCGCCGGGGCTTTCGTGATTGCGACCGGTCGGTCCGATTTTCCCAATCAGATCAACAATGTACTGGCTTTTCCGGGAATTTTTCGCGGGGCACTGGATAATCATATCAAGCAATTTGACGATAGAATGTTTCTGCGCGCGGCCGAGAATTTGGCCGGTTGCGTCGCTAATCTGACTCCTGACCAGGTTCTGCCCGACCCGTTTGACCGGACGATTGTCGCTAAAATCGCGGAGGCGATCAGGGATTAAAAAGCTTTTAGCTGTTAGGTTTTAACTTTCAGCCTTTGAAATGTGGATTTTGAATTTTAAAGCCAAAAGCTGAGTTAGTTGACATTGACTGTCTTTTGGCCTATGATGACGAAGAAATGCCCCGCGGGGTGTTTTTTTGAAAGGGTCTTCTTGGGAATTAAACTTTTAACTTTTAACTACTAACTTTTAACTGAATATCATGAACTTGCAGAATTATATTAAGGACACCAGAGCTGAACTCAAACATGTCACTTGGCCAACCCGGGAACAGACAATCAACTTCACGGTTATCGTGGTGGCCCTTTCGGTTTTTGTTGGTGTGATGCTTGGTCTGTTCGACTTCGTCTTTACCGGTCTGCTTAAATACCTCGTCTTCTAAAAATCTTCATCTTCTAGTTTGTATTTTGTATTCTCAATTTCTAATTTTTAATTTCTAATTTTTAATTAATTATCATGGCAAGACAAGAACTAGACCAAGGACGAAACTGGTACGCGATTCACACCTACTCCGGTTATGAAAACGCCGTGGCGCGTAATCTCAAACAGCGTATTGAATCGCTTGGCATGGAAAGTAAAATTTTCAATGTCATTGTTCCGACCGAGAAAAATGTCAAAGTGAAGGGCGGTAAGCGCGTGGTGTCGGACGAGAAGATTTACCCGGGCTATGTCTTGGTGGACATGGTGGTAACCGATGATTCCTGGTATGTGGTACGCAACACGCCGCGGGTGACCGGTTTCATTGGTGCCGGTGTTATTCCGGTTCCGCTGGACGAGAAAGAAATCAAGGAACTGTTCGCGCGGATGGGCGACGATTCGGTCAAGCACAAAATCGAACTGACTGTGGGCGAAGCGGTGACGATCGTGGATGGTCCGTTCAAAGATTTTGAAGGCAAGGTGAATGAAGTTGATGAGGAACGGGGCAAGGTGAAAGTGCTGGTTTCGATGTTTGGCCGCGAAACGCCAGTGGAATTGGATTTTTTGCAGGTCAAGCGTATCTAAATAGTTAAAAATTAAAAGTGAAAAGTTAAAAGTAAAATGCGGGTTTAGCCCGCGTTTTATTTTGTATCGTCATTGCGAGGTATTCCGAAGCAATCTTTTCGTCCAACCCCAACCCTCCGGCGGGCACGCGTAAAACGCTGGTGCGGTTGCTGCTCCGCACGCCAATCAAGAAAACAATCAAATCGTTCACTCGGCTCTCCGGCAAACTCGCTTCGCTCAAACAGTGCCGTCCGCCGGCTCACTCTTTGTTGTTTTCTAATTGCCTGCGCGAGTCCCGCCGGAGCTTTGGGGTCGTCCTTACCTTTCTCCTTGGTAGGGGAGGTGGTAGCTAGGTAGCTAGGCGGTCACTCCGTGTCTGGCTACGGTCATTTCCGGTATAACGGAAATGACGAAAAGTGCTTTGTGTCGGACCTTTTTCCTATCATTGCAATTTATATGTGGTCGTGGTATAATCCAGAAAGTCTAATCGGACACCAGAAACGATGTGCTATTTCTTCAGCCAGAAGTTGAAGACAAGCGGGAACAGACTCCCTCGTTTCACCGTCCGGGACTGAAAGGTCTTTATCATGAGTTACGATTGGTTTCTTGAGAAGAGGGAAAGGAATGAACTTCCTGACCCCCTGCTTAATGCTTGGAGACTGGGGAAGGGCGTCGGCGATCTGCCGTGGCTGGCCATGGAGGTGAGGAAGGCGGTAAATCGCTCCTACCGACGCTCGTTGGTCTTCATGATCGGGGGATTGCTCGACCTGTTCGTAAGTTGTTTCGTAGTCTCCAACCTTTCCAAGCACACGCCGATTCCGCCGGCATCGCTCGATTTTCTTCTGGTGGTGGGCTTTATCATCCTGGGGATTGCTGGCTTCGCCCTCTTTATCGTGGGGCTGGCGATGAGTGCGGAAGACGGGCGGGGAAAAATATTCCAGGACTTTAAGAAGGACTGGAACGCTTTGGAGGAGTTCTTCGGTCAAGAGGTAACGCTCTGTCGGTCGAAAGATCAGGCCAAAGACCTGCTCGTTCTGTTTGCCTCAGGTGTTCTGCGTTATCAGCAAGAGAGCGTGCCGGACATGGAAAGTGATCGGGAATCGAAAGCCAAGATCCGGTTACAGCAGGCATATCGCATTTTTGATGTCTTCGGATTGACCAAAGGAGGCTACAAAACCTATTTTGACTTGGCGAAAAATGGCCTCGAGCAACAGGCCGAGTGTGCCCAACATATCGTGGACAGCATCCAGAGCTATGTGCTGGGCGATTACCTCGACCAAGGGCTGGATGAAACGGCTGGGGCGCAACTGGAAGCGGCTGCACCAGTTGGTCTATGTTGCGGGCATCTTTGCGGTGTTGCATTACCTTTGGCTTGTGAAGATCGATACTAC
>JAPLZN010000031.1 GCA_026395035.1 Candidatus Vogelbacteria bacterium
TCATTTGAGTATAAAAATTAATTAATAAAAAAATTGCTAATGAAGTAATTATAGTCCGCCTGCACCTTTACGCTACTTACTTATCCACAAAATCATTTTTCCGCCACCAAACCTAGCTCTTTTTCCAAGTAGTCAAAAGAGTCCCATTTCCGACTTTTTATCTTTGCTTCAAAAGTTTCCTTATCTGTAAAATAAACCTTAACCCCATTCTCTATCATCGCCCGCAAAGCTGAATCAGAATGGATTTTATGGGTCGGCTTAACCGATTCTTTGGTAGTCCACTCTTTCTGCCACTCATCGGGATCGCAAGTGAAATTAGCATCTGGCAAAACATAGATCGTTCCACCATGATCATTAGCTAAAAACTTTTCTTTGTTTGCAATTACAAAAAAATACGTGCCATCAATATCACCCTTTCTCGATTCTTCATCGTACATGGTTTCCAAAAATAAAGTCGCACCGGCAATATCCGGACAAGCGTACAATTGCACTCCCTCCCCTAATTTGCGAAAGCTCTTGCCTTGCGGAGATAATTCTTCTAAGTCTCTTGTTGGCGACCCGTGGTAAAAAGTGGTTGGTTTCTCGTTGCTCATATCTAAAACTTTATCACAAAAACAGAAAAGCCCTGCACTCTTTACAAAAAAGAGCAGATGTGCCAGTAATAAGAATAGAATGAACGTATTTAAATAAGAATATCCCCATCAATCAAGGAGGCGGAGACTATGACAATCGAGGAAACACGAGTGAAAGAATTGGCGGCTGAAATTTTGGCCAGTATGAATAAAGATATCCTTTTACCGATTCCGGTAATGGCTACATTGCAATCCATACTGCAAAAAACCTTTTACCGAATTTGGAAAAAAATCACGTTGTCCACAGAAGACATCCGCCGTCTCGCCGAGGAACTAAGGGGGCAGATCACTTGCTGGGACAAGGACAACGAATTTGCTTTCAACGTCTGTCTTTCATTTGCCGCCCCAAAAGAAGGGTTGGTGGTAGATACCGTTCTACTCAGGCCACGTGATTTGAACTTCATGGAAGATGTCTACGAGAAAGATCTTCTGGAGAGGGCCCGGGAATTCAACCTCTGATTGTGTCCAACCGGCATAATCCTTCCCCTGAGGAAAGAGTTCCCTGGACAGGAATGTGGGCACAACCATACAATCTTGGTAATGACGGAGCCATTCTGTTGTTTATCTGAAAAATATGGGAGACCAGACCTTTCCACTGCAAATCTCGGCCGTTTCCGACTAATACATCGGTCTATAAAAGAAGGGCCGAAGGTATTACTTGGTAGCGATGGGGGTAGCACGATTAAACCTGACGAATTGATAGTTCTGGCTGTAAGTTCTTGAGTTCCGCCCGACAGAAAAGTAAAAACTTCTGTCGGGCGGTTTTCCTTTTTAAATACAAACCTGGATTCCGGGTCAAGCCCGGAATGACACGCAAAAAACAAAATGCAGATTTGATTCCGCAATCCAAACTCCACCCCACCCGGCCTGCTGGCCTTCCTCCCCATCGTGAAGGGGAGGAGCTTATTTCTCAATCTCGCCCCAGCGGTCACCGGAACCCCATTTTACTTCAAGCGGCACTTTCATGGTGCCAACCGAGGTCATGGCTTCTTCGATTATTTTGCCCGCGTCTTTTATCGCACCTTCTTCTATTTCAAACATTAGTTCATCATGAATTTGTAGCAATAAATGCACCTTGCCCAACATTTTTTTCTTGGTCAGTTCATCGTTCACCTTAATGATTGCCAGTTTGACTAGATCTGCGGCAGTACCCTGGAGTGGCGCGTTCATGGCCATTCGTTCGGCACCCGCGCGCAAAAACGGCAAATGTGATTTTAATTCCGGAAAATACCGCCGGCGACCAAAGAGAGTTTCGGTATAACCTAGTTTGTAAGCGCCGGAAATTACATTATCAAAATACTCGCGGATGGTCGGAAAAGTAGCAAAATAATTGTCGTAGAATTTCTGCGCTTCCTCGCGCGTAGTGTTTAGGTTAGTTTTGAGGGCGTTCACGCCCATACCGTAGATAATGCCGAAGTTGATTACCTTGGCTTTCCGGCGCATCTCTTTGCTCACTTCATTCTCCGGTACACCAAAGACGCGCGAAGCCACTCCGCTATGAATATCCTGGCCCGATTTAAAAATGTGAATCAAATCCTTGTCCCCCGAGAGTTCAGCCAAGATACGCATCTCGATCTGGGAATAATCAAAAGCGGCCAACTTGTGTCCTTTTTCAGCCACAAAAGCGTTCCTGATCCGTTCGCCGTTGCCCTCGCGCACGGGAATATTTTGCAAATTCGGATTACTACTAGACATGCGCCCAGTGGTCGTCCCGGCTTGATTTAGACTGGTATGCAAACGGCCATTTTCGTCCACCATCTTTGGGATGTTATCAATATAGGTGCTAAGCAATTTCTGGTATTCGCGGTAATCCAAGATGGGCGCAATGATCGCGTGCTCATCTTTCATCTTGATCAGCTCCGATTCTTTCGTACTGCGCGCCCCGCCGGCGGTTTTCCGCAAACCCTTAACTGAGATTTTTAAATCATCAAATAATATTCCGCCCAATTGCTTCGGTGAATTGATATTAAATTCCTTGCCCGCCTCTTGATAGATTTTCTGTTCTAACTCTGTGAGCTTAGTGTGGAATTCTTTTGACAGCTTATCCAAATATTTTTTGTCTACCAGAATCCCCCGTTTCTCCGCTTCGTCGATGATCGGGATCAACGGAAATTCAATTTCTTCGTAGACCTTTTCCAAACCGAGCTTTTTCACTTCGGCGGCTAATTTTTTCTCCGCTTCGTCCAAATCTTCCGTTCCAGCATAGTCAAAAATATCTTCGACGGTTGGCGTAGTTTTAGACGAATCCACGAGCCAGAGCAAAATACCGGCTCGCTTTACTTGCAATGGGTCATATTCAATTTTAGTTTCAACTTTTTCTGTCAACTCTTGTCCAAGAACTTCAGGGAGTAGCGCCCGGGCACGCGGAACTAAGCTCTTGAAATCAAACTCGCCGAAAGTTTTTTCGATCTTCTTAATATCGCAGTGATCGCGCCAGTCCGAACTCGGCAGATTGAAGGTAATCGGCACATCACGCCTGATTGTCGCCAGCATTTTGGAAAACAGCGCTTCTTCCTCATTGGCCTTCAACAGCTCCACCATTCGCTCTTTAATACCGGCTTCCTTGAACGCCCCCTCGTCCTTTTTAAGTTTTTTATAAATATCTTCAATCGAACCGAAATTCGTAATGATATCCGTCGCTGTTTTCTCGCCAATGCCGGCCACCCCGGGAATATTATCCGACGGGTCGCCGCGCAATCCCTTGTAATCCGGCAGTAGCTCCGGCCCAAAACCGAAGCGCTCGCGCACCAGCGCTTCGTCATAGGTGATCGTCTCCGACAAACCCTTTTTGAAACTGTAGGCCAGCACTTTTTTATCATCCACCAACTGCAAAGTATCCATATCCCCCGAAGCAATAATCGTGGTCAGCCCGGGAATTTTTTTGGACACTTCCGCAATCGTACCGATAATATCGTCGGCCTCAAAACCGGCCTGGTCGTAAATGGGAATATCGAAAG
>JAPLZN010000072.1 GCA_026395035.1 Candidatus Vogelbacteria bacterium
AATTTACCGCTTGGTCTGGGATTACAACAACACGAGAATCCATTCCGCTTTCAAAATGGCGCCAAATCAGTTTGCCGCCAGACAGAAATCAGATACAATTAAACTCATGGAAGGAGTGTCCTAAAAAAGGGGTACCTTACACTGCAAGAAGAAGAGGTTTCTGAGGTAAAATGGGTTTCTATTGATGAACTAAGGCAAATAATAGAAAGTGAGGATTTTGATTATGTGCCGAATTGGGAGGAGTACACGAAGTTTTTGGAGTATTTGGAAAAAGACAATACTGTTTGATTTTATACTCATTTCTGCTATAATTTTTGCCAATGGACCTACCGGACCAGAAGAAAGAGGAGGATATCAAGGAGTTGCTTGAAGCTGATATCGAGCTCAACAAAGAGAACAATGAAATGCTCAAGGGCATGGCTCGTTCGGCGCGTTGGGGGCTAATTTTTTCGGTAGTGAAGTGGGCGATCATCATTGGCGGTGCTCTTGGGGTATATTACTATTTTGGCCAGATGTTTGAATCGGTCTATGGCCAATACAATAATCTGTTGGGCAAACCGGTCAACACGAGTACTGGTGCCGGTCTAATTCAAAATAAAGTCGAGCAGTTTAAGAATGCGATAAAAAATATATAAACACCATGTTCCTGTTGGGAGGGTGATAACAAAAAAACCACTTGTGTGGTTTTTTTGTTTCTGTGCCCAGGCCCAGGGTCGAACTGGGGACCTATCGCTCTTCAGGCGAGCGCTCTGCCAACTGAGCTACCTGGGCATTCCGATGGTCCGTAATATAATAGCAATTTAGGACAGAGTTTTCAACACTTCGTCGTCCTTCGGTAGAACATATCATGCTATACTATCAAGTATGCATATTTGCAAATTGTGTTGCAAGGATTTTAAAGATTATCAAGATAGAGGTCGTAGTCGTTGCGGTTCGTGTAATACTAAGATACGCAGATATCGGGCTAAAATTGCCGCCGTTAAATCTCTGGGTGGAAAATGTGTTAAGTGTGGTTGGCAAGGGAACCAAGCGGCTTTCCAATTTCACCATACTGATCCAGGGAAAAAAGACTTTACGATTGGGAATGTCGCAAATAAAAAATGGGATTTTATTAAGAAAGAATTAGAAAAATGCGTTCTTCTTTGTTCAAATTGTCACGCAATTATTCATAGCTCCAAAGATGATAAGGAATTCATTAAAGAGGCGGAACAGTATCGAGGTAGGAAATTAGAGTTGTAATAAAATAAATGACCAAGAAACAAAAACGCCCCTCTCCCTTTTGAGGAGAAGAGCGTTGTGACGGCATGAGTGGGAGTTGACTATGAAGATGGAATTGTTCGGATCAGATCATGGATGAGCCTCTTGGCTTCGTGCACATCAATTTTTCCTGTGTGCAACTTTTCCAGAATATCAACCCCTTTTTCTCTCTGATCAAAAAGTTCGATCAAACGTTCTTTAGTGTCTTCCCCGCTTTGATAGCGGGTAAGTAGGTGGGGAGCTTCTTCGAAAGGGTTTCCCCATGGACCACATTCGTCACCGTCTAGCGGTTGTTTACTGTTACTGGCCATGCTTCTTATCCTCCTGATCAAG
>JAPLZN010000074.1 GCA_026395035.1 Candidatus Vogelbacteria bacterium
GCATGATTCCTGGGGCGCGCGGTCGCGGTTATCCGCTTAAGCGGCGTACCAGTCATGTGTCCGTACTTTTGGACATAAAGCAAGAACCGTCCAAAAGTAAATTAAAAATTAAAAATGAGAAATTAAAAATTAAGGAAGCCAAGATTGAAGAGGTGAAATCAGCGAAAAAGACAGCCCCCAAGAAAGCTGTTACCAAAAAAATCAAATCTTAATTTCTAATTTCTAATTTTACATTTCTAATTAATTCTATGACTCACAGCGTACATCCTTATTCGCATCGACTAGGTATCATCCGGGACTGGAAGTCTCGTTGGTTTGGCGCACCCGGAAAATTTGCCGAGTACCTCAAGACGGATGTTCTCCTGCGCGAGTATTTGGAAAAGCGCTTGCGTGGATTTTATGTCGATTCAATCGAGATGGAGCGCAATCGAAACGCTTATCGCATTATCATCAAGACTTCTCGTCCGGGCATGGTTATCGGCCGACAAGGTGACGGCTCGATCAAGCTGAAGAACGACGTTGTGGCCCTGATCAAAAAGATCGGCGTGCCTTTGCCCAAGGAGATCAAGTTAGATATTGAAGAGGTTAAAAGTCCGGATGCGAGCGCACCGATCGTGGCCTACGGCATTGCCGAGGGGCTCGAGAAGCGTTTGCCTTTTCGCCGGGTAATGAAACAGGCGATGGACCGGGTGATGGCTGACCGCAATGTTCAAGGGATTAAGGTGACTCTTTCCGGCCGCTTGGGCGGATCGGAAATGGGCCGCGTTGAATCGTTGAAACAGGGTCGAGTACCACTTACGACCATGCGGGCGGATATCGATTTTTTCCGGGAAAAAGCTTATCTTTCATACGGAGTAATCGGCGTGAAGGTCTGGATTTATCGGGGGGAAGTGTTTAAAGCAATTAAAAATTAGAAATTATAAATTAAAAATTAGATTCCTAAAACCTGAATTTCATTTCTAATTTCTAATTTTACATTTTTAATTAAACTACCATGTTACTTCCGAAAAAAGTTAAATATCGCAAATGGCAGACCGGCCGCTTCAATTCCGCCAAGAAGCGGGTGGAGACGCGTGGCACCGAGTTGTCGTTCGGCTCGTTTGGCCTGAAAGCTGAAACTTCCGGTCGGATTAAATCGAACCAGATCGAGGCGGCGCGCAAGACAATCGCTCGTAATATGGAAAAAGCCGGCAAACTCTGGATCCGAATCTTTCCCGACCGCCCGTTTACTGCTAAAGGGGCGGAAGTGGGTATGGGTAAGGGTAAGGGTGACCCGCAAGGATACGAAGTTGAAGTTTTTCCCGGTCGAGTGCTTTTTGAAGTCGATGGTTTGGGAGCTGTTTTGGCGAAGGATGCGCTTCGCAAGGCTGGCGCCAAACTGCCGGTCAAGACTAAAATAGTAGCTCGCGACTAATATGAAACAAAAAATTACCGAAACAAACGAGTTGGAACTCAAAAAACTGCTTGTTGAAAAAAGGGCCGAAATCGCCAATTTTAAGTTTGGCGGGGCCGGTGGGAAGGTGAAGAATGTTAAGTTGTCTCGCAACCTGCGTCGCCAGGTCGCTCAAATTCTGACTAAACTCAATAGCTAAACATACCAATATACGAATGATACAAATGAAACGAATGGTTACGAATAAATACTTTAAGAAGAATTGTAGAAAACAAAGCATTTATTCGTAGCCATTCGTAGATTGGCATAATTCGTAGAGTCGTATATTAATTTCCATGGAACAAACGACCAAACAAAATAATGGGAAAGTGCTCACGGGGATCGTCGTCTCCGACAAGATGGACAAGACGGTTGTCGTGTCGGTCAAGAGCTATGTCAAATTGCCCAAGTATGGCAAGTATGTTCAGCGCGAAAAGCGGTTTAAGGCCCATGATCCGGAGAACCGGTGTAAGGCAGGGGATCAGGTTTCGATTCGCGAAACCCGACCAATTTCCAAAGACAAACATTTTGAAGTAGTAAGCAATAAGCAATAAGCGATAAGCCGAAAGCAATACGCGACAAGAATATACTTACTGATTATTGCTTACAGCTTACTGCTAATCTAAATATATGATTCAACCACGCTCACTAGTACGGATAGCTGACAATACCGGTGCCAAGATTGGCCGCGTTTTTAAGGTGCTGGGTCATTCGAAAAAGCGCTATGCTGGCATCGGCGACTTGGTTGTTATTTCCATCCAAACGGCGGAGCCGCGTAAGGCGGTAAAAAAGAAGGACGTTCTTCAAGCCCTGGTCGTTCGGACCAAAAAGGCCCAGCGCCGAGCCGACGGTTCTTATGTGCGGTTTGATGAAAATGCTGTTGTGATTTTGGAAAAAGACAAACCGGATCCCAAGGGCGGACGTATCTTCGGTCCGATTCCGCGTGAAATTGCCGAGCTGGGTTATCAGAAAATCGCATCGCTGGCACCGGAAATCGTATAGGTAAACATACGAATATACGAATTATGCGAATGAAACGAATGGTTACGAATAGATACAAAACCTTAATTTCAAAGCATTCATTCGTAGCCATTCGTAGATTAGTATAATTCGTATATTCGTATATTAAATTCATGAATATTAAAAAAGGGGACATCGTAATAATCAAAACCGGTAAAGACCTGGGCAAAAAGGGGAAGGTTTTGCGTGCCTTGCCGGCAGACGGCAAAATCGTGGTCGAGGGGGTGAATATAAAAAAGAAACGCCAGCGACCGCGCAAATCGAACGAGAAGGGGCAGGTAATGGAAATGCCCTTCCCGCTTAATACCTCTAACGCTCTCATTTTCTGCTCCGGTTGCAATAAGGGGGCTCGTCTAGGTTCAAAAATAGTTAAGGGTAAAAAAGTGCGGGTTTGCGTGAAATGCGGAAAAGAATTCTAATCAGCGCAAAGCTCAAAGCGCAAAGCGCAAAACTTTAACTAAAAACTATTAAATTAAAATCCGAATTAAATTTTTAAGTTTGAAGCTTCAGTTTTGAGTTTTGAGCTTTGAGTTTTAAGCTAAAATATCATGAAAACTATTCCCGAAAAAATCAAAGATAGCCACAAGATACTCAAGGAAGAGTTGGGCATTAAAAATGTGATGGCCATGCCGCGCATCATGAAAGTAGTGATCAATTCCGGTACCGGCAAGGCTAAAGACAAGAAGCGC
>JAPLZN010000101.1 GCA_026395035.1 Candidatus Vogelbacteria bacterium
GGCATATCCGTGCGCCTTTTTACCTACCGCCGAAAGCAGGTACTCGTGTTTGTCGTTGCCGGCAAATTCATCGCTTCGGAAAAATAGGTCCGCCAGTTTGAACACCTGTCCATTGAAAGAGCCCGCTAACCCGCGGTCGGAAGCAACCACCAGCACCAGTGTTTTTTTAACCGGTCGTTCCAGAGCCAGCGAAACCGAGGGAGGAGCGCTCCCAATAATCCGCTCGAGAAGTTCGAGGGATTCATAGGCGTACGGGCGCGATCCCAAAGCGGCCTCTTGGGCCCGGCGCATTTTCGTCGCCGCCACGACTTCCATCGCTTTGGTGATTTGCCCGACATTTTTGACGGCCTTTAATCTGGTTTTAGTTGTCTGAAGGGACTCCATTTTATTCAGTGTCGAATGATGAGTGATGAATTATGAGTGATAAATGAATTTCCATTCTTCACTCATCACTTATCATTCATCATCTTAGAAATATTGCTTTAAAATCAGCGATGGCCTGTTTAAGCTTCTCCTCGCTATCGGGTGAGATATCCCCCTCTTGTCTAATCGCCTCTACCACCCCACCATGGAGTTTGTCCATATTACCAATGAATTCCTTCTCAAACTCACCCAAGCGGTCACGAGCGATATCGTCGAGGTGTCCGTTGATGGCGGCATACAAAATAAGCACCTGTTTTTCAAAACCAATCGGCTCCTGATCCATCTGCTTTAGAACTTCCATCAACATCTGTCCCCGCTCAATCTTTTTCTTGGTCGCCTGGTCCAAATCGGAAGCAAATTGCACAAACGCCTGCAGTTCGCGAAATTGCGCCAATTCCAGGCGAAGCTGAGAAGCCACCTTCTTCATCGCCTTGGTCTGGGCCGCCGAACCGACGCGCGAGACCGAGAGCCCGACATTCACGGCCGGACGAAAACCCTGAAAGAACAGGTTGGATTCCAAATAAATCTGACCATCGGTAATGGAGATGACATTGGTCGGAATATAGGCCGAAACATCGCCTAATTGCGTTTCAATTATCGGTAGGGCGGTCAACGATCCGCCGCCAAACTCCTTTGACATTTTAGCCGCCCGTTCCAACAAACGAGAATGCAAATAGAACACATCACCCGGATAAGCCTCGCGACCCGGCGGACGGCGTAAGAGCAGTGACAATTGCCGATAAGCATTAGCGTGTTTGGACAGGTCATCGTAGACCACCAGCACATCCCGGCCCTGATCCATAAAATATTCGCCAATTGCCACGCCGGCAAACGGCGCCAGGTATTGTAAAGAAGCCGGACTGGAAGCGGGAGCATTAACAATAATCGTATATTTTAAAGCATCATTTTTTTCCAGTGTGCGGACAAACTGTGCCACTTTGGAATTTTTCTGACCAATTGCCACATAAATGCACACGACCGGAGGCCTCCCTGAATCGTTCTTTTGATTAATGATCGCATCCAGCGCAATTGCCGTTTTACCGGTCTGACGATCACCAATGATCAGCTCGCGCTGTCCGCGACCAATCGGGATCATGGCATCAATCGCCTTGATCCCGGTATGAAGCGGGGTCTTAACCGATTCGCGCATTACCACCGACGGCGCGATTTTCTCGAGCAAATAATCTTCGGTTTTATCCCCCGCGCCGTAAATGGAGCCTTTGCCGTCGAGTGGCGCACCAAGCGGATCCACGACTCGGCCGACAATCGCTTCGCCCACCGGTAAAGACATTACCCGGCCGGTTTTTTTGACCCGGTCACCGACTTTCAGCGCAGTCGCTTCAGATAAAACGACGGCTCCGATAAAATTTTCTTCCAGATTAAAAACCAGAGCCGGCACCGAACCGGTGTCCGTCTCAATCGACAGCAGTTCTTGAGACAGGGCGCTCGCCAGGCCTCCGATTTTGGCGATTCCGTCTCCGTACTCGGTCACTTCTCCGACCGCCTCAAAATCCGCGCCTGGTTTGAAGTCGCTAATTTCCTTCTTCAGTTTTTCGATTATTTCGTAAGACATTGTATTTAATTAAAAATGAAAAATGTAAAATGAAAAATAAGATACAAAAGTTATGATATTTTATTTTTCACTTTTCACTTTTCATTAGTTTTTGAACATTCTCCCTAGTCGGCCGGCCAGTGAGAGATCCAGCTCTTTTTCTCCGTCCAGCGTAATGCGCACCCCCGCGAACAGAGCGGGATTCAGTTTTAGCGTTACCCGATCCTCTTTTTTAAAATGGCGCATCAATTCTTCAACCGTCCCACCCTTCGCTTCGCGAGCAAATTCCAACGTTACAGAACGCCCGCCACGATCGCTTGTTTCCTGCCGTTCATATTCTTCAATAATTCGCGGTAAATTGCCTCCATCGCCAAAACGATTGACCATTGCGATAAAACGCTTAACGATCTTCCCCTGCTCAGTCGCTCCGCGCTCCTTAAGGGCGAGAGCGAGTGCTCGGGCATAGTCTTTCGAACGGTAGCGCATTATTTTC
>JAPLZN010000010.1 GCA_026395035.1 Candidatus Vogelbacteria bacterium
ATTCCCGGCATCGCAATATCAAGTAACATCAAAGCCGGGTGACGCTCGCGCGCCATCTTCAATCCTTCTTCGCCGGATTCCGCAATCAAGACGGTAAACCCTTTCTGGCGGAAAACCGTGCCAAAGAGTTCCAATTGAGACAGATCATCGTCGATGATCAAAACCTCTGGCATTTTATTGCAGATTACCTGCTAACCTGGTAAGGAAAGAACGGGAGCTGGATATATTATAGCACCTTTTCCCCAAAGCAAGACTTTGGGGAATTATAAATTAGAAATTAAAAATTAAAAATGAAATAACCTCGGATTTTAGCAAAAAATACGGCCAAAAGCCGTATTTTTTGCTCATTTCTAATTTTTAATTTGTAATTTTTAATTACTTTGCGCCCGTCTTAATCACGTGCTCCACCAGCGTATGTGTATACCCCATCTCGTTATCATACCAGGAAAGGATCTTAACCAAATCACCGCCCACCACCCGGGTCATATCAAGCTGAGCGATGGACGCGTGCGGATTGCCGATAATATCAGTGGAGACTAACTGTTCATCGGTCACCGTAAAAATACCCTGCCAACGCGAGTCGGCCGCCGCTTTCCGCAAAATATCATTCACTTCGTCTTTACTCGTTTCCCGCCCGGACACAAAAGTAATGTCCGACAGTGAACCGGTCACCACCGGCACGCGCACGGCAATGCCGTCAAAGAGACCATTCAAAGCCGGAATAACTTGCCCAACTGCCATGGCCGCCCCAGTTGACGATGGACCTAAATTCATTGCGCCCGCGCGACCACGGCGATAATCTTTGGCATCCGGCCCGTCTACCAGTTTCTGCGTCGCCGTGTAAGCATGCGTCGTGTTAAGTAGGGCTTTTTTCACGCCAAGCGTTTCGTTCATTATTTGGATAATCGGTGCCACGCAATTGGTCGTACAGGAGGCATTGGAAGAAATGTCGCAAGTCGGCAACAGATTATCATTGATTCCCATTAGTACCATCGCCGAGGTGATGCCGGGAACCGCTTCACCTTTCACTGGCGCGGAAATCACCACCTTGCGTGCCCCCGCATCCAAGTGCGCCTTGGCTTTTTCATAACTGTCAAAAATACCGGTTGATTCCACCACCACATCCACCTGCAAATCCCGCCACGGCAATTTGGCTGGTTCTTTTTCACTCAGAAATTTAATCGCCTGGCCATTCACCATAATGTTCGTCCCCTCCACTTTCACGTCCAAACCCGACCGGCCATAGGCGCTATCATATTTCAAGAGGTAAGCAAAATTATTGATATCGCCCAAATCATTGGCCGCCACAATATTAATCTGCGGATGCGCCGCCGCCGTTTTCAAAAACGCCCGTCCGATCCGCCCCAAACCGTTGATTGCTACATTGATCTTGTCCATGTTTTCTAGATTATTTCTTTTAACTACCCTATTGTACCAAAATTATCCAAACAAAAAAGTCCTAGACTGAAAAAGCTATCCTTTACACTCACTAGCCGCATTTGTATACTTAAGCTAGGAGTAAAAAGGAGGTCCCTTATGAACAAACAGGCGCAGAACGAAGCCAAACCCGACAAAAAGACGGGGAGCAACTTCACTGAAACAAACTTGGATGAAGAAGTCTTCCTGGCCACACAGCTTTACGCCAGGCGACTCTACACGGGAAACACCTTCGCTCTCCCCAATGGCCACGGACATCGGGCCACATCCAAGAAATCCTGACACTTCAGCCGGGCTCGCAAAATCAGGGATTACCCAAGGGGATCCCTGATTTTTTAACTTCAAGATTCCCGCCGGAGTTTACCCTCGCGCAGGCGAGGGCCTGAGTCAGGAATGACAAAAATACAAAATTATTACAGCCTCATAATTTAAAGTATCATCTATACAAACGGCCAACAGGCCAATTGAGAAGCCCCCGCAAGGGGGTTCCGTTTGTTTCGGAAAAAGGGATAGTTGTTAACTGATAAAATAGGCCGGGTTGAAACCAAGCAAAAGGGCCGACAAATAAGTCACGCTTAGATAGACTGTCAGACTAATCAGAAAACGGCTGTATTTTTCTCCCGCTTCCGCTGTATATAAAATGGAAAATAAGAACAGACCCTGGGCGTAACGACCTAAATTATCAATTCCCCCGCCTAAAAGCACTGGCCCAAGCGACAGCATCATCAAAATTTGAGACAGTAAAACCGTCAGGTTCAGGGTTAGGGTCCGGGGCCAGTATTTAAGCAATAAATAAACCTGGAACAAAACAAACAAAATAACCAACAATGAACCGCTAGCCAAAATAAGGTGCCGGGCATCCCAATTTTGAAACAGGTCATTGAAAAAACCGACAAAACCCCAAAGTGGCCAAGTCATTTGACCGGTAATCATAAACATCGGCGCGGCACCAAAGCGTAAAGCCAACAACCACTGCCAGCCGGCGTAAGCAACCAGCGATAGAGAAACAATAGTTGCCGCTCGCCATTTTTTCTTAAGCGCTAAAAATAAAACAACCGGCGCAATCACCGATAAAGCAATCTCACCAGTTAACATCGCCAGCAAAAACAAACCGCTCGCCAGGAAATTTTTTTTCCTATCCAGGCAAAAGAGCGCCGCGAGGATAAAAAAGAACATCAGTAAAAAGGGTAAATCCCGGGTCAAGCAAAGAATTGCCCCAACACCAAAGCCCCACAAATAAACCAAGCGCGGATCGGCTCGATACTTCTCCAAAAAGCGGAGGAGGAGGAAACTGGAACCGGCCAAAGCCAGAAGATTGATTAAAATGAGAGCCATGGGTAGAAGCGCGCGCCGGCCGAAAGATAGCCAGAAAGCCAAGAGCGGATACACGACCCGCTCCACCCGCATAATTACCTCTTTAGCGTTCTTGCCGGCGCATAAATCCGAACACTGGGGATCCAGCGCCAAGCCGTAATAATAGAGTCCGTCATACTGCCGGTCTTTAAAGACGACCAAATTATCTAGTGTTAAACCGATTTTTTGTTCAAACCGGGCAAAATGTTTTTCTCCCAAAATAATCGTCGCACTCGGGTTCCAGTCAAATTTGGCCAGGTATCCGCTTAAGTACAGCAAAGTAACCGCTACGATAAGCAGGATAATTTTAAACTCTTTGTTTCGCGATAACGGCATTAAAATCCGCCGAAAGTTATTTCTTCCCTTGAAACAATTTAGCTAGTACACCCGCCCAATCCGCCCCAAACAGTTGATTACCACCTTGACTTTTTCCATAGTATGTGATAGACTTAAAGAAGTCGTAGTTTCATTGTACAGAATTTCGCCTCCGGACGCTATCGGCGCCGGTGCATAAAAGAGAGGAGTTTACGATGAACGAAGAGAAGAAGGTTCCCAGCTGGAAAAAGGTGTACGGAGACACCTACAAGATTGAGAGGGCGTCACGTGACAACCAAGACCTCGCGATCCAAGCAATCCTCCGAGAGCTGGATTCCACGGTCGCCCCGGGTGAAAAAGGATACTATCCCAAGAGTATTGACACTTCTGACCCGGACGGCGGGATTAGAGTCACTTTCGCCCGGCAGTCATAGCCAATCCTGATCCAAAATCTAAGCCGTCCGGCAACGGGCGGCTATTTTTTTGCGCCAAACAATTTTGCCAGTACTCCCGGATTAGCCGAGCCTTTGGATTCTTTCATTGCCTGGCCAATTAAAAATTGCAACAGTTTGTCGTTGCCGGCCCTGTACTCGTCAAAAACGGACTGATTGGCGACAATCACCTTATCCACAATCGCGCCAATTGCGCCCTCGTCGCTTTGTTGAAGTAAACCCTTCTCGGCTGCGATCTGTTTCGGCGAACCGTCAGCTTTAATCATTATCGCCAAAATATCCTTCGCCCCACGCGAGCTAATCTCCGCCGCCGCCGCCATTTTGATCAATTCGGCAAAGTTCTGCGCACTTGGACGCCTGGCGTCCAAGTTGGAAAGCAGACCAATCAGGTCGGAAGTTATGTAGTTGGAAGCCAGCTTCGCCAAGTTTTTATCGTTTTCCAACATTTTGATCAGGTCATCAAAATACCGACCCAAATTTTCATCCGTAACATATGACTCAATATCTTCGTCTTTAATGCCGTAATCCGCGCGATAACGGGCGCGTTTCGCTTCTGGCAATTCCGGCAAAGTCTCGGCCAGGTTTTGCAATTCGGCCACCTGACTCACCCACAATTTCGGCAAATCCGGATCGGGAAAATAGCGATAATCGTGCGACGACTCTTTCACCCGCTGTAAAAAGGTTTCTTGTTTGATTTCGTCCCACCCGCGCGTGGATTGAACAATCGCCTCGCCTTTTTCAATTGCCTCCGCCTGCCGCTTTAGTTCATAATCAATCGCCTTTTCCACCGATTTGAATGAGTTGAGATTTTTGACCTCCACTTTGGTCCCTAAAACGGGTTTACCCTCGGGCCCTAAATCAGATTCTGCTGAATCTGATCGGGCAAGCCGAATGGAAATATTCGCCTCTACCCGCATTTGCCCTTTTTCCATATTCGCTTCCGACACGCCCAAATAGCGCAAGATGAGTTGTAATTCCCGTGCAAAATCCCCCGCCTGTTTAGCCGAGGTAATCACCGGCTCGGTGACGAGCTCCATTAGTGGTACGCCGGCCCGATTAAAATCTATTAA
>JAPLZN010000016.1 GCA_026395035.1 Candidatus Vogelbacteria bacterium
GGTGCCGTCGATTTCAATAAAGTCGCCGATATCCACCGTATCAGTAAACAATGAAAAATCGTCCGCCGGAATATCGTCTTTTTTCAGGAGACCTTGAAACGAACCGGTGCCGTCGTTTAAATTAAAAAAGAGAATCGCTCCCTGACCGCGAATAGACATTACTCGCCCAGCCAGACAAACCGCCGTTTTAGTCGCTTCCAAATCGGCAAAATTAGCCAGCGTTTCCGCCACCGAATGATCCCGCGCCGTAGCCGCCGGATACGCTTCCATTCCCCGCTCTTTTAAGAGGGCTAGTTTCTTCAAGCGCTCAGCGCGAATTTCTTCTAGAGAAGCCATCAGTGGATAATTAAAAATTAATAATTATAAATTAGAAATGTAAATGCGGATTTAACGAGTTCAATTTTTAATTTCTAATTATTTGATGCCTACTATCGTATACTTCACTTCACCGTGAGGCGTTGTAACAGAAACTTGATCATCCTTTCTTTTGCCTAACAAAGCGCCGCCAATTGGCGACTGATAAGAGATTTTCCCGGCCAACATGTTCGCTTCTTCCGGACCAACAATCGTATAAGTTCCCTCCCCTCCGCCACTCTTGGCCACGGTCACCGTCGAGCCAATCTCAATCGTCTGGCCGTGTTTTTCTGTCATAATCACGGCATTCTTGATCATTTCTTCAATCTGGGTAATGCGGTCTTCGATATCGGCCTGCTGATCGCGCGCCTCATGATATTCGGCATTCTCGGACAGATCACCTAACGACTTGGCATAGTCAAGTCGTTCAGCCACCTCTTTGCGTTCAATCGTTTTTAAGCGAATAAGTTCCTCCTTCAGAGAGCTAAGTTTCTCCTGGCTTAAATATTCTTTAGATGAGTCCATAATTTGGCATTATACAGCAAATTGCCCAAAAGGGCAAAGAATAAACAGCCGCGCCCGCCAAGCCGAACGGGCGCGTCCTTTTTTACTACTTCTCTTTTAGCGCCAAGACGGAAGGTGGCCGGTTGAAAAGTTTGGAGATGTAAGGATTTAAAATACGAACCTGGATCCCGGCCTCCGCCGGGATGACACAAAAAAAAGACTTTGAATTACAAATTTTGAAGGCGTATCTTTGGCGGAGACTTGTGAGCGCGGAGGATACGAAGGAAGTTTAGCGATACTTTTCCCGGGTGTCTCGCAGGCGCGCAGGCACCGAGAGATGAGAAAGCAAGCAAGCGTAGCTTTTTCATGGCCGGACCGAGCGAAGGCGAGGGAGGCTGGGCCGGAGGACGGTTTCAGTAGAAACCGATCCTAGGGAGCTATCCCAGCCGGGATAGACAGCGACCCGGAAAAAGTATCGCTAAACTTTCTTCGTGGATAAATATAAACATGGATCCCGGGTCAAGCCCGGGATGACAATGCAGAAATGCATTTCATTCGTAATTCGTCAATCGTAATTCGTAATTATTTTAGGTATTCCGGCAGATACACCGCTAGCCAATCGAACATCGTCCGCATCACGAACACGCCACCAATCGTGTTGGCGCGCGGCCCGCTCTCCATTACCACCGCAAACGCATACTTCGGATCTTCGTACGGCCAAAAGCCGATCGCCCACGAATTGACCCGTGCTTTGGATACCCCCAGCTCGGCGGTACCGGTTTTAGCCGCAATCTTCACGGTCGGAACATCCAGGCCATGGCCGGTACCGCCCGCATCCGCCACCCCGAGTCTCATGCCATCATGGACAATATCGAAATAGTGCTTCGAAATCGGAATCTGTTCACTCGGAGTGGTCGTGCCTAAGACCTTAAGCAAAGTTGGCCTGACCAACGAACCTTCATTGGCGATCACCGCAGCCATCCGCACCATTTGAAGCGGCGTCACCAACATACCATACTGCCCGATCGCGGTATGATAGGTATCGCCCAATCGCCAGGCTTCTCCGTTAAAAGTTCTGGCTTTCCACTCCGGGGTGGGAATTGTCCCGGTCGCTTCCGGCAGTTCTATCCCGGTCGGACGGGAAAGTCCGAACATGGTGAGATATTTGTCGATCCGGGCGATACCCAAACCTGGTTGGGACTGGTAACCGCCACCAATCTGGTAGAAATATTCATCGGAAGATTCAGCGATTGCCCGCTGCATGTCAATATAGCCATGCGCTTTCCAGTCTTTGAAAATGGTCTTTTCCTTGGGGTTGTACGGGTTCGGAATTTCGAGCTGACCGGTAGACAATATTTTTTTCGCCGGATCGATTACCCGTTCATTGAGAGCCGCCAAAGCAATCACCGGCTTAATAATCGAACCGGGAGCATAGAGGCCGGCCAGCGCCCGATTCAAAAAAGGCTTACCGGGTTCCGTTAAAAAACGCTGAACCGCTTTGGGATCCGTTCGTCCGGTCATAATATTCGAATCGTATTCGGGATAACTGACCAAGGCTAGCAATTCGCCGGTTTTAACATCCATCACCGCTCCCGCCCCTCCAGCAAAGCCCCGGTCGCGAACGACAGATCCAATTGTTTCGAACAATTTGGATTGCAAGCCCGAATCGACAGATAAATGGACCGACTGTCCGCTCTCCGCCGGCTTCAAACTGTTATTTGAGATCACTTCTCCCTTCACATTAACTTCTTCAACTTTTACC
>JAPLZN010000125.1 GCA_026395035.1 Candidatus Vogelbacteria bacterium
CAAACCGATATCACTTATGGCACCAACAACGAATTCGGTTTTGATTATTTGCGCGACAATATTGCCTATAACACCACTGATGTCGTTCAGCCAACCCAGGCCTCGGGCAAATTTCATTTTGCGATCATTGATGAAGTCGACTCTATTTTAATTGACGAGGCGCGCACACCACTCATTATTTCGGCTCCGTCCGCCAAATCGGAAAGCCTGTATCGAACCTTTGCCGATATCGCGACCAAGCTTTCGCCGGAAGCCGATTATACCGTCGATGAAAAACAGAAGGCGATTTCGCTCACCGATGACGGAATTACCAAAGCGGAAAAATTGTTGGGGGTGGGCGATATCTATTCGGAAAAAGGAGTCAAATATGTACACCATCTGGAAACGGCGGTGCGTGCCAAGGCGCTTTTTCAGCTTGATAAGGAATATGTCGTCAAGAATGGCGAAGTGATCATTGTCGATGAATTTACCGGCCGGCTACAACCGGGCCGACGCTGGTCGGAAGGCTTGCATCAGGCGATCGAAGCCAAGGAAGGCGTGGAAGTAAAAGAAGAATCGCGGACTTTTGCCACGATTACTTTGCAGAATTATTTCCGGCTCTATGAGAAATTGGCCGGGATGACCGGAACGGCCCAAACTTCGGCGGAAGAATTTCTGAAAGTTTACGGTCTGTCGGTCATTTCAATCCCGACTAATAAATTATCTCAGCGTAAAGATTTGAATGATCTGGTTTTTCAGACCGAACACGGTAAGTTTTTGGCTTTAGCTCGCACCGTCAAAGAGCTTCACGAAAAAGGTCAGCCGGTATTGGTGGGTACGGCCTCAATCGAAAAGAACGAGATACTTTCGGCCTATTTCAAAAAAGAGGGAATTCCCCATGAGTTGCTGAATGCCAAAAATCACGAACGGGAAGGGGCGATTATCGCCGCCGCCGGACGAAAAGGGAGCGTGGTGTTGGCTACCAACATGGCGGGTCGCGGTGTGGACATTAAATTGGGTGGCCCGGATGCGACCGAAGAAATGCGCGAAGAGATTAAGAATTATGGCGGATTGTTTGTCGTCGGGACCGAACGGCACGAAGCTCGTCGTATCGACAATCAGTTGCGTGGCCGTTCCGGCCGACAAGGCGATCCGGGCACGACCCAATTTTTCGTCTCACTGGAAGACAGTTTGATGCGTGTCTTTGCCAGTAATATGGTCAAGTCGGTCATGGGGAAACTGGGTATTCCGGAAGACGAACCGATCGAAAATCGCATGGTGTCGCGGACAATCGAAAACGCGCAGGAAAAGATTGAAGGTCTGAATTTCGATATGCGCAAACATCTGTTGGAATACGATGATGTCATGAACCATCAACGGCAGGCGATTTACGAACGGCGACGCAAAATTTTGTTTGGCGCCGGGCCGGAGGTTGACGAATATTTGACCCGGACGATTGCCGAAAAGATCGTGGAACCGGCGGAGCAGGAAAAAGCCAAAGAAATGATCGCGCGGAAAAAAACCGAATTGGCCGCGGCGGAATTTTCTCAACTGGCGCGCCAGATTATTCTGCAGGTGATGGATATGTACTGGGTGGACCACCTCGAGGCACTTGATTATATGCGTAGCTCGGTGCGTCTGCGTGCCTATGGTCAGCGCGATCCGCTGGTGGAATTTAAGCGCGAAGGTTTGCAGTTGTTTCGCAACCTGGAAGCGTCGACGGCTATTGATGTTTTGAATTATATTGAAAACGCCTCGCGGGCGACCGGACCGGAAACTGTCGAACTCGAGGAGGTGCACGAGGGGACGGCCACGATTGCTGCCGAACGGAAAAGCGGGGATGCGAAAGCGGAAGAAAAGATCGGACGCAACGACTCTTGTCCGTGCGGAGCGATTAATCCCGAGACGGGAAAAGTCTACAAATACAAACATTGTGGCTTAATTAACGCGCCACACCATCGCAATTTGAACGAAAGTAGAGGCTAAATCACTTGGACGCGACGCGTCCAAGTGGAGAATTTGCGCGCCAGCCTGGCCTTATTTTAGGCCATATTTTAACTGCACGGGAAAAGTAGTATAATGCGAAGATGGACGAGAATGATTTTCCCAAATTAGATCGCGGTCCGCGCAAGGTCTACCGTTCACGGAGCGACCGGATGGTTTTTGGCGTTTGCGGGGGAGTTGCCGAATACTACAATATCGAGTCTTTGTGGGTCAGGCTCGTTTTTATTTTTCTCGGAATCACCGGAGCCATCGGTTTTCTGCTTTATCTCGCTCTCGCTTTTCTGATGCCACTAGATCTGTCCGGAGTTGATAAAACCGGCAATTTATTTAGTGCGGCCGGACGGATTAAAGAAGGGGCGCTTGAATTGTCGGCCGAGTGGCGCGCGGAAAGTTTGCATACGGAACGGCGCCGTAATTTGCTCGGTTTGGTCATTGTAGCGATTGGAGTGATTGCTTTCTATAACGAACTATTTCCTGAATTTTGGATCGGTTGGAAAATTCTTTGGCCGGTCGTCATAATTTTGATTGGTTTTTCGTTGATTTCCGACAGGAAGAGCGGAAAGTAATATAAGGTCGAGAATGCACCCCACGATCAGCTCTTGTCTCTCACAAGGTAGTCGGGGGTCAAATATCGACAAACCGCGAAATCGTTGCTCCGCACGATTGTGCGGGCCGATATTTGAGTTATCCACTTTTTTATTTTGATACTCTTTGAACTGGTGCTAAAATATTTACCCCTTTAATTACGGTTAAGGGGGTAAATTACTTCTTACATATCAAAAAATCATGATTGGTAAAATTTTTTCGGTCTCGCTTTTTGTGTTCATTATTTTTCTTCTCTCCGTTGAGATTGTTCGGGCGATTGTTTCGTAAGTGCTGGGTAATTTCCCGTGTCATTCCTTACCGGAACTGTTCACCTTTTCGATTTTTTCGTTCGTACCTTCGAAAAACTCTGAAAAGGTCTTGCGAAGCTCCAAGTATTCGCTTCTCACCCGTGCAGACGGGAATCTAGGAGGCAACCACGATTTCCAGAGACAAAACCTAGATTCCCGTCTGCACGGGAATGACAGAACCCTAGAGATTTTGACCTCTCGGGACTTACGGTAATTTCCGGCGCGGAAAAACAGATAATCAGCGAAATAAATTATCGGGTGAACGCTTGCTTTGGCAAGCGTTTTTCTGTGGATAAATGCCACAAAAATGCCGCTAAAGATATCCCCAGTTTTGAGTCGAAAAACACCCGAAAATAGGGCCTGATAATGGTATAATTTATAGCAAGTTACAAACAGATCCGTTTTGTGGAAAAAGCCTTATACAACAAGCTAAAATCCGGACTCGGGAAAGCGTGTTTAGTGATATGCACTATATCGCTATTTGTCGTTGCAGGAAATGCTGTTTTGGCGGCCTCGTTCAATAAGCAAATCAACTATCAGGGCAAGCTGTCTGATGAATTGGGGATTACCGTCGTCAATGGAAATTACAATTTAGAGTTTGCGCTTTATACTTCCACCTCAACCCTTGCCACGGCCATCTGGACGGAAACACGGACCGGCTCGGACCGTGTGGCCGTCACGAGCGGACTTTTCTCGGTTATGCTTGGCGAAGTAGCGCCAATCTCGGCCATTGACTGGAATCAGCCGTTGTATTTGGGAGTTAGAGTGGGTGGATCGGGAGCTTCACCCAGTTGGGATCTCGAAATGACTCCGCGTAAAGTTTTGGGTACGGTTCCCTCCGCTTTTGAAGCCGACAAATTGGACGGTTTGGACGCGGCCGATTTTGCTCGCGCCAATTCCGCAACCACGATGTCCACCAGTTCGGCCGGAGCAGTGCTGACAGTTATTCAAACTGGGACTGGTCCAGTCGTTGATTTTCAAAATGCTGGCGGTTCAGTGTTTCAGGTTACGAACAACGGCACGGCCAGCACGACAGCTCTGACCGTGGCGACCACGGCAGTTATTCAAGGACTGCTTACTGTAAACGGAACCGGAACTTCCACTTTTTCCTCGAACCTGACTGTTGGTGGCAATAGTATTTTTGAAGGCGATATTTTAGCGCACAACATTACGGCGACCGGCACCCTGACCGCGCTTGGTCTTACGACGCTCGGTGCGGCCAGTACAACGGAACTTTCCGTGACGAACAAATTGACCGTGACCGGTCAGACGACAATTTTAGGTGGGGCGAGTACGACGGAATTGACGGTGGCGAATAAATTGACGGTGTCGGGAAATTCCAGTTTGCAAAACGCGAGTACGACGAACTTGTCGGTATCGGGGAACAGTTATCTGACCGGTAACATGGGTATTGGAACGGCGGCACCGTTGGTCAAACTTCATATCGTGGGCGATATGGGCGCCGATCCGAACTATGGTCAAATTAAGATTGAGCCGGTTTCGAATAATCAGGGGGCAGCGGTTTATTTAACTACTACTTATTCGACAACAGACCGGACTTGGTTCTTTGGCGCCGGGAATGGTAGCAACGGCACGACAACTTTTCGTATCGTTGATGTTACGGCGGGCAATAAAGATCGTTTGAATATTGATCCAA
>JAPLZN010000134.1 GCA_026395035.1 Candidatus Vogelbacteria bacterium
AATCGGGTAGAGCCGGCCTGGGAAGGCTCGTTCGGCATCGCGTCGAAGCTCAAGCACATGACCGATAGCCGCCGTCTGTCCGCCACCCCTCTTTTCCCACCAACTGCAGCCGCCGTATTTATCACTTTCGTGATAACTAAAGCAGGGCATAAACGGAACGCCCTTTCTCCCGGCATAGCAAGTTGCCTCGAGCAGAAAGTCGTCGAACATGATCTCCCCGATGCTGTACTTGCAACCGGGCGTACACAACCGCGGAATGACGCCGTACGGAGCCTTAACGGCCAGTCCGGGATGGCATCGCCCATCGCCACACGAGCACATTACCGCCTCAACATACTGAATACTTTGGCGGTACTCCTCGCGCTCCAGGCGAGCTTCGGGCGTCCTAAAGATCTCCGCCCGACGCCTGTTACGACGCAAGAATTCCTGAATCTGATCAGACATGCGTCCCTCCCTAATTGGATATTTTGAACGGTAAACAATCTAGTGAGATTAAACCAGAAAACAGGAAAAAACACAAAAAACCGGTTGCCAGACCCCTTATTAATTGTTATGATAATTCTCGTCGTTTGCGGGCCAAAAACTCACCATGCTTAAACTTTTCCAAAAGATTTTTAAAACACCAAGCCTGATAGCACCAGTCAAGATAGTCGCTGCCCCGGCAGAAATCAGCTCAATCGGCAAGGCGGTCGCCGCCAAGGTCAAAAAGCTGTTCAGGGGTTCTTTGGCCATTCGTGTCGTCACCGCCGGCGGAACCAATGCCTGCGAGCAAGAACTAGTCGCTCTGGGTAACTCTTATTACGACATCGACCGTTTTGGTGTTCATTTTGTGGCCTCTCCCCGCCACGCTGATATGCTAATCGTAACTGGACCCGTTAGCCGAAATATGCGCGAAAGTCTGAAGCGAACCTATGAAGCCATGCCCGAACCCCGGATCGTGGTTGCCCTAGGTGACGACGCGATTGATGGTGGCATTTTTAAGGGTTCCTATGCCGTTTTAGATGGCGCCAAAGCGGTCATTCCGGTCGACTACGAGATTGCCGGCGATCCTCCATCCCCGGAAATAATAATTAAATCTCTCCTGTCAGTACTAAACGACCGGGAAATCCGTCAAAAAACAAATAAATAGTATGAACAATTTTATCCTCTCACCACTTGGGTTTCTTTTAGTTTTGGCTCTCTATCTTATTGGGGCGCTCGATTCGCTTGTCTTTTACAAAAATGACCGCGCGGCCGCCGTCTCAAGCGGAGTTTTCGCGACACTCGGGGGCATCACCGGTCTCATTCTTTCCAGCGCCATCCTCTTGACCGGCCAGACTATCTCGTTCAACTTTTTAAATCTGCCACTTTTCAATATCGCCTTTAATATTGACCGTTTGTCCGCCTTTTTTATGGCGATCATCTCCCTGGTCGCTACGGTCTCATCGATTTATTCACTGGGATACGTTAAACATTATTTTGGCAAATATAATATCGGCACACTCGGCTTTTTCTATAACGCTTTCATCGCCGGACTCATCATGGTCGTCACTTCCAGTAACGCTCTATTCTTCCTAATCGCCTGGGAGCTCATGTCGGTCGCTTCCTATTTTCTGGTCGTCTACGAACGACACGAGGAGAAAAATATTCGTGCTGGCACCCTCTATTTCATCATGACGCACGTCGGCACCGCCTGCATCATGCTCGCTTTTTTTCTGCTTTACCGGGCTACCGGTTCATTCGATTTTTCCGCCATGCGGGCCGGAGCGGGCGCGATTACCCCGGCACTCGCCAACGCGGTTTTCATCCTCGCCCTCTTGGGCTTTGGTACGAAAGCCGGCATAATTCCGCTCCACATCTGGTTGCCCGCCGCCCATCCAGCCGCTCCGTCGCATGTTTCCGCACTGATGTCCGGAGTAATGATCAAGACCGGCATCTATATGTTCGTACGGATTTTTATTGGCATCATGCCGTTTACTCCACTTTGGTGGGGAATCGTCTTTTTATTGATCGGGGCCAGTTCTTCGGTTTTGGGCGTGCTCTATGCCCTGGCCGAACATGATATTAAAAAACTGCTGGCCTATCACAGTATTGAAAATATCGGAATAATTTTGCTCGGTTTTGGCGCTTCGCTTTCCTTCATCTCGCTCGGCCATCCAATCTTGGCCACTACCGCTCTGGTCGCCTCCCTCTACCACACGATCAACCACGCCGTCTTCAAAGCTTTACTTTTCCTCGGCGCCGGAACAGTCGTCTCCGCTACCCACACTCGAAATATCGAAAAATATGGCGGGCTTTGGAAATATATGCCCAAAACCGCCTTCTTCTTCCTGATCGGTTCAATGGCCATTTCCGCCCTCCCACCGTTTAACGGCTTCGTTAGCGAATGGCTGACCATGCAGGCGCTGTTTGGCGGAATCGCCACCGGGACCTTCGGTCTTAAACTCTTTTTCGGCCTCATGGCTGGCGCGCTGGCCCTGACGGGCGGATTGGCCGCCGCTTGTTTCGTTAAAGCTTTCGGCATCACCTTCTTGGCCCGACCGCGCAGTCCGGAAATCAAGCAGGTCAAAGAAGCGTCTTTTTCTGAACGTCTGGGCATGGGAATCCTGGCTCTGACCGCCCTCCTGCTTGGTCTGTCCGCCGGTCCATTCTCTCGCCTTCTCGGCGAAGTCGTGCAAAATTTGAAGAACGCCCCACTAGAAAAAATGACCGCTCTTTCTCTGCCAATCTCGATCAGCCTTTCCATGTTCGCCGTTTTTGTCGGACTCGTGATTAGCTTGATCGTTACTTACATTTTCGTCCGAATTTTTTCCGGCCAGCAAAAAGTTTCTCATGGCCGAACCTGGGATTGCGGAACTGATCTTGGTCCGCGCATGGAGATTACCGCCACCGGTTTTTCCCGCTCCATCATCACTGTTTTCAAAAAAGTTCTCCAGCCGACCCGCGAGACGGCCACTGCTTATTGCGATGACAAACGCTGTTATTTCCCGAAGGAAAGCACTGTTCACTTGGAGTTGCATGATGTTTATGACAGCTTAATCTACCGTCCATTCGGTTCTCTGCTCGCTCTTATTTCCGAACAAACGCGCAAGATTCAAAGCGGACACATCAATGCTTACGCCCTGTATATTTTTATTACCCTAATCGGGTTGTTGTTCTATATCGCTCGTTAGAGTGTGCTTAAAACCATGACCACCTCCATAATCATCTGGATAATTCAACTACTCCTTGTGCCGGCGCTATCCCCGCTCCTGGTCGGGATCACCAGAAAAATCAAAGCTAAACTGCAAAACCGGCAGGGCGCTTCTTGTTTCCAGCCCTATCGTGATCTTTGGAAATTGTTTCATAAGAATGAGGTTATGAGTGAGGATGCTTCGGTTATTTTCAGATTTGCCCCGTATGTCGTGTTCGCTGTTACACTCGCGATCGCCGCCGGTATTCCCCTCTTGTCCTCCATCCCAATTTTCACCGGAGATTTTTTGACGCTCATATATATGCTCGCCTTGGGAACTTTCTTCCTGGCCCTGTCCGGAATCGACACGGGAGGCGCCTTCAGCGGTTTCGGCTCGAGCCGGGAAATGCTCGTCGCTTCGCTAACTGAGGCCGGTTTGGTCCTCTCGCTATTTGCCTTAGCTCTGGCCGCTAAAAGTACAAACATGGGCGACATGGCGACAACAGTTTCAGGACTTTCCAGTATCGCTTATTTGCCAATCGCTCTCGCTTTTATCAGTTTTTTCATTTCGTTGCTCGCCGAATCGGCTCGCTACCCCTTTGATAATCCATCAACCCACCTCGAACTGACAATGATTCATGAAGCAATGATCCTCGAGTATTCCGGCAAGCGATTGGCGATGATGGAGTGGGCCAGCGCCAATAAATACTTGATCTTCGCTTTCCTAGGTGCTAATTTATTTTTCCCATGGGGATTAGCCGGGACACTCGCTCCCTTCGCGATCATCGGTTCCATCATTCTCTCATTCATTAAAGCGTCCATTTTAGCCGTCATTGTCGCTGTTATTGAGGGCAGTTTCGCCAAATGGCGGTTATTCCGCTTGCCGAAACTATTAGCCGGTTCGTTCATTCTTTCCTTAATCGCCATTCTTCTCATCATTTAACATGAACGCCATCATCTTACAATTTTCGTTTTACCTGGGACTGATTGTCTTTCTGTCCGCCGCTTTTATGCACTTGGTTAAGAAGGGGTCTACAACCGTCTGGCTTTATGTCATTCAATCGGTAGCAATCGTAATTCTTCTATTGTCATCATTTGAAGAAAACAGATCTCTTTTGTTCGTCGCCATGATTATTGCCACCATCTTGGTCAAGGTCTTCATCGCCCCGGCCTTTTTCTTTCGCCTAATCAAGAAACACGATCTCAAATACGCCGTGCCGACGCATTTGGGGGGTTGGCTCTCATTGGTAGCCATCGTGGTAATGCTGGTTATCACCCAAATGTTCTATCCTGTCCTACCGGCGGTCCTCGCCCCCTTGGGCAAGAATATCTTTCTCATTTCCGCTTCGTCGATTCTGGTCTCCATGCTCCTTCTCATTAACCGCAAAGGTGCTCTATCGCAGATTCTCGGAATTTTGTCGGTCGAAAACAGCATCGTTACTTTTGCCATCTTTACTGGACTCGAACAAAACCCCAGCCTGACGCTCGGTATCATGTTCGATATTCTGGTCTGGGTCGTCATCGCTTCAGTCTTCGCTTCGATGATCTATTCCCATTTTGGTTCACTCGATGTTACTGGCATGAAAGAATTAACCGATTAAGGCCCTGAGAACCTATCCACTATCTAACCGCTAATAATAAAACCTAAAATATCACTAGCTTGCCTGTTAAAATGTTCAAATTACGGCTGCAAATCATTCATCACTCGTCAGAATAGCCCGCTATACTTTCTCGTTCTTCATGATTTTCGCTCGTAATTTGAACATTTTACCAAGACATTAAATAGTGGATAGGCTCTTACCAATATGATGCTAAACTTTCTAATCTTCCTTCCCGTCGTAACCGCTATGGTGATTCTCTTTCTGCGCAAGACGGCGCAAGTCGAAGGTCTTACGGCGCTCTCGGCTATTCTGGAATTTGCCGCCGGACTCTATGTTGCCTTCGAAGCAATCCCTCATGTCGCCCCGGTCAGCTCCTATTTCGGATTGGATTCCCTAGCCGGCTTCTTCCTGCTCATTACGATCACTGTCAGTTTTCTGGCATCGCTCTACTCAATCGGCTATCTGCGGGCAGAGTTCACTAAGGGGATTATCGGTTTCCGCCGGATCAAGCAATACTTCGTACTGCTCCAGCTTTTTATCGCGACAATGATCATGGCCATCACCACCGCCAATCCGGTCGTGATGTGGATCGCCATCGAAGCCACCACACTGGCGACAGTCTTTCTAATTAGCTTCTACCATAAACCGGCCTCGACCGAGGCCGCCTGGAAATACCTGATTATCAACTCAATCGGCCTGCTGCTCGGTTTTCTCGGCACCTTACTTTATTTCACCTCGTTTGGCGGAGAATTCGGCGAAATTACCACCTGGCAATCTTTGATCGCCGTCGCCCCCCACCTTAATCCGTTCATCGCCAAACTGGCCTTCGTCTTTATCTTTGATATTTCTTTCGATATTTCATCTTTCGTCGTGTCGGGAGTCAGACAGATATCCCCGCCAAGACACAAAACGTTATTATCTTCCTGATACAGGCGCCGTAGCTGCGCGTTT
>JAPLZN010000096.1 GCA_026395035.1 Candidatus Vogelbacteria bacterium
TTCATCTTGCAACCAGGCCACAAAATACTTACTTCCCGAGGCAAAACTGATGTAAAACATGAAGCTGGACCTCCACCTGTGGTCCCAATAGCTATACGAGCACCCGTCTCCGTCAAAACAACCTCGCAAAAAATCAAAAAAATATCTTCCTGGTATCTCCAGTTTACCCACCGTTAAGGACTTTTTTCTGGTTAGCCCTATCGAGATTAAAAAATCATAAAAAATACGATTCTTAAACTGCACCCTTAATGAAGTCCTTCCCTTCCCGGCCGACTTCTTCCCTATTTTAAAATTCACACCGAGACATTTTGAATAATTCTCGAGTTGCTCCCGATCACTTGAAGTTAGGTCAATCAATAGGCCGTCGCTCGACAAACAGCCATCCGTCGCCAGGAGGCCTATCGCATAGGCTAAGTTGGGACGCCATGTTTCATCAATGATTCTTTTTGGCTTTGGTCCCCTTTTCATACCCTGCTCCATCCATATATAATATATTACTCACACCATATAGTCTACTAATTTATTCACAACTAAAAAATCCCGGTTACCCGGGATTTTTTAGTTTAAAATTATTCTTTAGTTTCTTCGGCGACAGCTTCTTCGGGGGTAGCCGTGATGTCTCCCGTTTCAATCCCCTCGACAACCTGCGCTACCAATTCATCAACTTCCTTCTCCGCCACTGGCCGGCCGGCAATTTTCTTCATCCGGCGACGAATTTCTTTGGCCGCCTTGTCGCGAATGTAATAGAGCTTGGCCTGACGCACCTTAGCACTTCGGAGAATTTCGATCTTATCGATATTCGGCGAATAGAGCGGAAAAATCTTTTCCATACCGACTCCCGATGCTACCCGGCGGACCGTAATGGTCGCCCCAGCTTCCGAGCCGTGTTTGTGAGCAATAATCAGACCCTCGTAAGCCTGCAAGCGCACCTTGCCTTTTTCCTGGATTTTCTGCCAACCCCTGACGGTATTGCCCGGACGCAAGTCCATTTTGGCGCGCTTAGCCAGGTCAACAGACGAGGTTTTGATGTTAGTTTTTGTAGCCATATAGATTTCGTTTAATTGGCAAAGCTTATCACAAAGTTTTGAGACTCGCAAGGGCGGTCTGAAAGTCGGTCGGCAGAGACGCTTCTAACCGAATCGACTTACCGAGAAGAGAGAATTCAATTGACATGGCATGGAGAGCTTGTCTTTCGAGCCCCGGTAGACAAGTCATTTGTGGCGCATAAAGACTGTCGCAGACAATCGGATGATTAATCGCCTTAAAATGTACCCTAATTTGGTGGGTTCGGCCGGTTTCCGGTCGGGCTTCCGCGTAGGCATGTTCGGCAAAGTTTTCCAGTACGCGGTAGTTCGTTACAGCTTCCCTCAAAACACTTGAAGCCCCCTTCCCGGCCAAACGGCGGCGCGAATCTTTCCGACTGCGTCCAATCGAAAGATCAATTGTCCCTTCCATTTTATCGGCACTAAAACTACCGTAAACCAGCAGACGATAGATTTTTTTAATGGAATGCTCTTGAAATTGTTTTTTGAGCGCGAGATAGGTCGACTGATTTTTCGCCACCAGTAAAACTCCGCTCGTGTCTTTATCCAGCCGATGCACAATTCCCGGTTTAGCAATCACCGTCCCATTTTGCGCCGTCATCGGTTCACCCACTTCGACCAACGCCGGATATTTGGCCAGTACCCAATCAGCGACTGTTTCTTCCTCGGAATTATAGCCATCCTTATGTACAGCCACTCCCGCCGGCTTGTTTAGGGCCAGGATATTTTCATCTTCATAGAGAATAGGGATGTCCATAAAATTAAACAGAGTGTGGGCGGTGGAGGGCTCTCCCGCGACTAAAGTTTTTTCGTCAAAAAACTTTGTCTGGTCACCGCCTCGCGATTGCGCCTGCTAGCGCAATAACGCTCCGGCGTTCTCGCTCTCACGCAAGACAAGCAGTTGTCTTGCTCACCGCCCACACTTAAAAAACAAGTTTTTGTTTTTTAAGTGTGGGCGGTGGAGGGCTCGAACCCCCGACATCGTCAGTGTAAATGACGCGCTCTACCAACTGAGCTAACCGCCCTCTTCCCAAACTGAGTCCCGACGCTTCTGGTCAGGGCTAAGCGTCCAGGCGCCATATTTATAGCACAAATGCCTGACTTTGGGAATTGTTTGAATGTTTGCCGGTGTGCTAAAACTTAACCAGACTGGTTATTTTTCCAGCTATTCGCTTCCGATATTAACATCGAAAGCACAATTTGGTATTTGAAAGGGAAAAAGATGAACAAAATCATCCCGCTCTCAAAGCGGCTGATCGTCGGGGCGGATTTCAACCCGGCAGATTTCGGAGGCAAATCCGGGGTCAGGAAAAAAGTCCTCGACTTTGCCCGCGAGCTCGCCGAATTCAAGGTGGTCATCAAGGTCAATTCCATTCTGCGGGCCTGCGGCTACGACTTGATTGAGGAACTGCATGCCCTGGGACTCGAAGTGATGGCTGACCTGAAGTTGATCGACATCGAGCAAACCATGTCCACCGACGCCGCCCTACTGCTCGAGTACAAGCCCGAGATGGTGACCGCCATGTGCTCCGCCGGACCCGGCGCCCTGTGGGAAATCCAGCAAATCCTCGGTGGGACAACGAAGGTCATGGGCGTCAGCGTGCTAACCAGTCTCGATGACAAACTGGCCCAGATCGTCCACGGCAGTTCACTCGAAGCCGATGTGCTCAAGTTCGCCTGGATCGCCCAACTCGCAAACCTCCCGAACCTGGTCTGTTCGTCCGTCGAGGCCGAATTCCTGGCCAAGCTCAAGTATCTCAACCTCGAGTACGACACGCCGGCCATTCGCCCACTCTGGGATGTGGCCGTCGGCGATCAAAACGCCGCCCGGGTCAAAACCCCCGAAAAGGCAATCTTGGGCGGGGCCGATCGGGTCATCGTCAGTCGTCCCATCACCGGTGCCAAACCGAACTCGGACGGCAAACCCGGGTCGCCGGCCGCCGCCGTGGAAGCCACCCTGCGTGAGATTGATGGAGCCCTCGAAAAGCTCCAGGAAAAGGCGGCCTAATTATGATTCGGAAACCCACCGAAATCGTATCACCAAATCTGCTCATCGGAGCCTCGCCGCTGGCCGTTCTCCGTCTTTGCCAAGGGTATTATGATTGCCCAAAAGACGAGGGAGGCAAACGACTGGGCCCGCTCATGGGTTACGCCGGCAAGTACAAAGACCCCACCACCGGCGAGGAAAAACAGTACGTGGGAGACGTTTACTACAACTTCTCCCAGGCCGAGCAATATCCCCATGTCCTCGCCTGGTATGCCGAGCAAGTCGATCGGAAGCTTAGTGAAAACGGCTTTTCCGATTTCGACTGCATCCTCGGCGCCCCAATGGGCGGAATCGCACTCGCCCAAGCCCTGGCCGCTCGTCGGGACCGCCTCTTCGTCTTCGCCGAGAAGAAAGAGATTGCCCCCGCGACCGCCGGAGGTAGAGCGACATCCAAGCTGGTCCTGAACCGTCATGTCATCGAGAAAGGAATGCGGGTGATGTTGGGGGAGGATGTTTGCAACAACTACTCCACCACCGACGAAACCGGAACTCTGGTCGCCAGCCGTGGTGCTACTCTGGCCGGGATCATCTGTGCGTTCAATCGCTCGGGGCACTGGCAGCGGAAAGGCATCCCCGTCTTCTCACCCGCCTTCCTGCCAACCCGACAATACCGGCAAGATGACCCGGCTGTAGCCCTAGATGTCGCCGCCAGCAATGTCCTCTGGAAACCCAAAGATGAGTGGGCCAAGGTCCGCGAGATACTCGCGGTTGGCGACTGGCTCGTTCCGGGACAATAACTCGCAACAGGTTCTGTATTTCACTGAATTAATTAGGAGAAATAGAGTCTCTCCCAAGAGGCGTTGCCCGCAAAAGCAACGCCTCTCTTTTTTTAATAATTTTGTGGTCGCAAAAAAGTCTGATTGATTTTCTACATATTTTCATATCTGTTTGTTGCTTTTGTAATCAATTAAAAAATGTGTTATAAATTACACACCAGGCCCTCGTAGTTCAATGGATCGAACAGCGGACTTCTAAGCCGTTAATGTTGGTTCGATTCCAACCGAGGGCACAAATAAAAAAACGCCAGTGGCGTTTTTTTATTTGTGCCTAACTTATCACTCATCACTTGTCATTCATCATTGCTTTACACCCCCGGGTCAACGACCGTCGGTCGTTCGGCTTCCAGCTTCAAGTATTCGGCCGAACGGCGAATATAGTCATCTTTAATCGACTGGAAATTCTTCTCATCCAATTTTTCTGTTTTTATCGCGCCTTCGTCCCCCGCCAAATCCAAACTGCGTATTCTTAAATACCAGCCAGCCAGCGCCAGAACGGTAACCAAAAGGAGGACAAAGAAAAAGCTGACGGCCCAAAACCAGAATACCGCCGGAAAATGCCCGGAAGCCTTTTCCTTTCTCGGACCAAAACGATCCAGTATTTTTTTCAAAATATCCATATTATTTTTCGGCCGGGACCGTAATTGTTAAGATACCCGACCACGATCCGTCCGCCAGCGCCGCGCGCGAAAGAGCTAATTTTTCAAACGATACCCAATAACCCTTCTCCTCAATCAGGCGAATAAACCAGTAAAGATCACGGTAAGTCCCCGACACCTCAATGTCCAGGGCTAATTTATCCGTCAGCAGAGCGTTTTTCAGCGTATACTTCACATTCGTCGTTCGCGCCAAGTTTTCCAGATCACTAATAACCGAGATCTGGTCATCTTGTCCGACGATATATCGATCGAGGATTGCTTGCACTTCTTTTAATTTCGCCACTTCCGTCCGCGAAGCACCGTCCCCGCTTCCGGACAATTGCCGGTCAGCGATCTGTCCGGTCATTTGCCCATTTTGCCTCACCAAATCGGCCGTTCGGAACAGCAACCAGGAAAGCACGGCTAGGATTGCCGCAACGACCAGAATGATCCAAATTAGTTTTAAATACCGATTTTGCATATTAACAAAGCATTAGATTCTGAACAGGCTCTTATCGACTTGACGGCTGGAAACTTAAGACGAGCGCGAAGTCACTATTTGCTTCCTTAACTAAATTGGAAAGCGGCGACTCAACGGAAGTAAATATCGTTTGCTTTTTGAGCGCCTCGACATAGGTCAAAATATCCTGTCGGCGCGCCGCCTGACCAGCAAGCCTGACCAGCCATCCTTGCCCCGTCCCGCGCTCCAAGTTTACGCCGCTTATTCTGATTCCCGCCGGACGAAAGCGCGCCAACTCATCAAGCACCATGGAAACCCGGCGCAAACTATTCTTGTCAGTCGTCAATCTTGTAATAGAGGAATTCGCTTTGGCCAGGTCAGTCACATAATTGGCATTTGTTCCCAATTTCTTACTTTGTTCGAACTGGGTCAGACTTTGGCGCAAAGTTCGTGCTTCGATTCGCTGGGCGCCATAGACGGAACCAACCACAACTAGAGCAATCACACCGACCAAGCCGACGGCAAATAAGGCGACACTAATATACCTAACCCGATACTCGGCGGTTATTTTTCTTCGATCATCTTTTTCCAGTAGGTCGATCATAAAAAGTCTATCTACAATACTTAATTTAATTTCAAATTAGTTGCTCCCCGCAGAGCCAAGCCAATGGCCACATCGTAGCGTAAAGAATCAGAGAACGACAACGGCGGAACTTGCCCCGGGGCTCCCGGCAAAGACGACCAGGCATTCCCCGTTTCGGCTTTGGCCGGCAAATCGGCCGAAATATATTTTACCAAACCGGGCAAGGTCGCCTGTCCGCCGCAAAAAATCAGTTTGGTGATTGGCTCACAAACCTGGCCGGACTGGCAAAGACCCTCCCAAAAATTGAAATGTCTCACCGTCTCGTCTTTCAAGATGGCACACATCGGCAAAAGCGCCTCAAAAACCTTTTTATTTTGGGGCGAGTTTAATAGCCCATTCTTTATTTTCATTTTTTCCGCTTCAGCAAAAGACACACCCGTACCCCGTTCAACGGCCCGGGTCAGGGCCTCGCCCCCGACACTCTTAACCGTCGAAGTAAACATCACCTTGCCCCGCGAAACAATGGCAAAACTCGTCCTGGTCCGACCCAGATCGGTAATCATATAAGTTCCCTGGTCCCCGGCGGGAATCAGGGCACGAACGCCCGACTGTACCTCGACTTCCAGGCTAGCCGGAATGAAACCGGCGGCCTTGAGAGCGCCAGTATAACCCTCGACGACCGACTTGGGGACAGCATAGACGGCCAACAAATACTCTTCCCTCCCCTCATGTGGAGTGTCATAGACTTCAAAATCAAAAATTACCTCGGACGCCGGCACGGGAATCTGCTCCTCGAGTAGAAGCTCGATACTATCACGCAGAAATTCCGGCTTTTCTTGTGGAATATTCAATCTTACGACAAAAGTCTCCTCCTCCGGCAAAGCGGTATGAACATATTTCCAACCGGTCTTTTTTTGGATCTTGGCCAGCCCCTCGATTAGTTTTTGTTGGTCGACAATCTTCCCGTCCACGACCGTACCGGGTGGAAGCAAAAACTCACCGTGCTTATCCAGCCAATATCCCTCAGGAGAATGCCTGAGTCCAACATATTTAATTGAAGCGTCGGAAATATCAATGCCGGCGGTGGATAATTCCAGATACGCAGGAACAGGAAAAGTTTTATAAAAACGAGACAGGAGCATTACCCTCAATTATATGTTAAAAATTAGAAATTAGAAATGAACAATAGCCTATTTCGAAGTTATTTAATCCTTTTGAGGTCCAAGAAGCTTTGCAAAATAATTGCCGCCGCGCGGGCATCGCGCATCTCATCGTCCCCAATTATCCGCTCCGCTTCACGGCTGGTAAATACCTCTGTTTGGAAATGGAGCGGTAAATTCGTTTTTTGTTTCAAGTCTTCGGCAAATTTTTCGGCCCGTTCGGAGACCGGATTAGCTCCGCCACCCAAATCCTTGGTGTCTCCCATCACGATCTCTCCCGCCCCTTCTCTGGTACAAATATCCAAAACGGCCTGTTCCGCCCCCGCGGTCGGAATTACCGAATACGGGTAGACAAAATCCCCCCGTTCGTCCGACAGGGCCACGCCGATTTTTTTATGTCCGAAGTCTAGGCCGAGATAGCGCATGTTATTTAAATTTATTTAGTTCTTCTGCCGCTCGTTCAAAAGTATCAACAACCACTCCGACCTTTCTTACAAACTCAATTGACCATTTTGGATTTCGTTCTTCTTTCCAGATAATAATAAGATTTTTACAAAAATCTCCCGGATTTTGGACATTGTTTCGATAAAAAACCCCGACCTCGATCCACGTTGCTTCTGACGGTTTCAAGCTGGGGTTAGCAACCATAATATCGGAAGCATAAATCCCCTTCAGATCGTCTGGAAAAAATGTTTCCGGGGAAGCCTGGTTTGAATGAATCTCCCAGTCATAAAAGTCAAAACCAGGTATTTTCTTAAATTCATCCTTCCACTTACCATCATATTCGTTCGGCTGCCCGGCTAAATATACTTTTTTCATGCGGAGGGGGTGGGATTCGGACCCACGAGACCCTTTCGGGCCTAGAAGTTTTCAAGACTTCCGCACTAGACCAACTATGCGACCCCTCCCAGTCAACATCAAAATACTAGCAAATTACGGCTTATTATCAAACCTTTTGCATTTTAATTCATCACTCATCATTCGTAACTCATCATTGAATGTCGTTGTCCCCTTTTGTCCCAACGGTGGCATGGTACAATATATTTCATGGAGGAGAATCTGGATCGCAACAACGAACAGCCACAACCAGCCCAAAAAGAATTGGCGGAAGAGCTTTTGTGGGACGGTTATGAATACGAATTCGTTGAAAAAACAAAGGACTGGTATTGGATGATCGGATCAATCGGTCTGCTTATCATTATTATCGCCCTCCTAACCAGCAATTATCTGCTCGCCCTGATTATCGTCCTGTCCGGCTTCATTTTGGTCACTCACGCCAAGCGCGAACCACGCTTGATCACCTACGGCCTGACCCGGCGCGGAGTAAAGCACGGCGAGACCATTTTCCTTTTTAGCTCGCTCCAGTCTTTCTGGGTTGATGAACAGCGCAATCAGCTGACGATTGAATCCAGCCGGTTAGTCAAACCCCATATCTATATTCCTCTTGCCGATACCGATCCGGCACAAGTTCGTCAATTACTGAAAAAAGTCGTCCGGGAAAAAGAATTCCACGGCAGTTTTGGCGATTTTGTAACAGACTTTTTCGGGTTTTAGAGCATTCAAAAAAAGAAAAGGGATATACACGGCGGTGTCATATCCCTTTGTTGGTTTATCGCCCCAAGAAAGCTTTGGTTTTCTTTGATGCGGCGAGAAACCCGACAGCGTCCACCGGCGGACCCTCCGGCACCAGCGGAAGCTTAATCTTCCGCGAGCCAATTCGAGAACCAGCCGGAACTCGAACGGCCTTGTGATCCTTTTTTGGTTCCACCTTCGATACTCCTTTCGATAAAAATCCTAAACTTAAGATACCGAAATATCAGACAATAGTAAATACCCACCTCGACAGGAATCTTTCCCTACGGGAACGGTATGGGCTTCATATCTCACTTCGCCTTTCGCCAAACTCAAGGCTCGTTGCGATACATTCAGCCCTTTCGATTCCTGTACGCAAGCCGTGCAGACGGCTTGCTCGAGGTCACACAAATAATAAACGCCACTTTCCAGTGGCGTTTATTATTTGTGTGACCTCGACAGGAATCGTACCTGTATCGTGGGATCCGCAATCCCATATTCTATCCGTTGAACTACGAGGCCAAAATCATAGACATCTTAGCATAAAATCTGTAGAAATAAAGGGCTGTCCTAAACCAAAAAACCCCGAGTGGGGCTTTTTGAGATTTTCGCGTTTGGATACAGTTCGAGGCGCGAGCGAGGAGCAAACCGAGATGTATATGGAAATACATTGAGGGAGCACCGGAGCGAAGCAACGAAGAAATGTGCCAAACGCGGAAGTCTCAACTACGACGCTTTCTTAATCTGGGCCGAGAGACGAGACTTCTTGCGGGCGTCGGTATTCTTTTTAATCACTCCCCGCTTGAGCGCCTTGTCGATCGCCTGATAGGCAGCCGAGAGAGACTTTTTGGCTTCAGAAGCTTTATTGTCGGCGGCCAACTTCTTCGTGTCCTTGATCGCCGATTTCATGGCATCCTTGCGCTTTAAATTGAAAACCCGCTTGCGAGTGGAAGCGCGCAGGGCCTTTTTTGCTGATTTGATGATAGGCATAAGAGGAATATAACAGGGTTAACCCAGAAAATCAAGTCCGAAAGCTGTCATTCCCGCGCAGGCGGGAATCCAGAAAGAATAGACCTGGATTCCCGCCTGCGCAGGAATGACACAGGAGGACATCGTTTTTATGTTTTGTGCTTTGAGCTTTGAGCTGTTTTAAGTATACTGTTAAGATGATTGGTCAACTCACTGGAACCGTCGTCCGTCAGGGCGAACGCTTCTTAATCCTTAATACCGGCGGTGTCGGTTATAAGGTGTATACGACACCGGAAAACATCGCCGCCTTGACCGCCAGCCAAAGCGAGGTAGCTGTCTGGACTCATTTAGTTGTCCGAGAAGACGCCTTAGACCTCTACGGCTTTCCAAGCGAACAAGAACTCGAATTTTTTGAACTCCTGATCACTGTTTCCGGCATCGGACCCCGCAGCGCTCTGGCCATTCTCTCGCTGGCCGGGCTCGAAACTCTGCGCCAAGCTATCGCTTCCGGTAAATCCGAGTATCTGACCAAGATCGGTGGCATCGGCAAAAAAAGCGCCGAAAAGATCGTGCTCGAACTGAGAGACAAGGTATCTAAATTGGGAACTTTCTTGCCGGCCGACAAGATGGAAACTCACGACGATGTCCTCGCCGCCCTGGAAACAATGGGCTACACCATTAAAGAAGCCCGTGAAGCGGTCAAAAAAATTCCCACCGAGATTACTGACACAGGAGAAAAGATCAAGCTGGCACTAAAACAAATGGGTAAGCAGTAAGCCGTAAGAAAATCAAACAGTGATTCTTTTTATCAAAAAATTTATTCCAGACAGATACTATCCCCGCGTTCAGGCGGCTTTTCATCTGGCGGCCGCTTTTTTGAGCGCCGTCTGGTACGGTTTCCCTTCCCGCCGGATTAAGGTAATCGCTATCACTGGCACCAAGGGCAAGACTACCACCACCGAGCTCGTCAGTGCCCTCTTGGAGTCCGGTGGCTATAAAACGGCGATTGTCTCCACTCTGCGTTTCAAGGTTGGCAACAAATCGCGGCGCAATTTATTAAAAATGACTACCCCGGGTCGCGGAATGATGCAAAAAGTTTTGCGCCAGGCCGTAGACGCCCATTGCGATTACGCCGTACTGGAATTATCGTCCGAAGGGGCCAAGCAGTACCGGAACGCCTTCATCAATCTAGACGCCCTGATTTTTACCAACCTATCCCCCGAGCACATCGAATCGCACGGCTGTTACGAGAATTATGTGGGCGCCAAACTTTCTATTGCTCGCGCGCTGGCCCACTCCCCCAAAAAAGACAAGGTGCTGGTGGTCAACGCCGATGATACCGAAGCAGGTAAATTTTTAGCTTTTAATGTTTCGCATAAAATTAAATTTTCTTTGAGCGATGCCGAGCCATATGAACTAACCGAAAACAAGATATCTTTTACTTGGCACGGAGAAAAAATAAACACCGGGTTAGCCGGTAAATTCAATCTTTACAATCTCCTGGGTGCCGTCGCCTATGCCCAGTCTCAAGGTATTTCTGTTTCGGCGATTAAAGATGCTTTGGCCAAATTTGACGGCGTTGCCGGCCGGATGCAAAAAGTTTACGCCAGTCATAATAAAGACCGCCAGAATTTTGAAGTGATCGTCGACTATGCTCACACTGCCGATTCGTTGAAAGCCGCCTATTCGGTCTTTAGTGACAAGCGATTAATTTGCGTCCTGGGCGCGACCGGTGGTGGGCGCGACAAATGGAAGCGGCCAGCGATGGGCAAGGTCGCCAGTGACCACTGTGCCGAAATTATTTTAACCAACGACGACCCGTATGATGAAGATCCCGACCAGATCGTCTGCGGAATGGCCACCGGGATTGAGAAGCATTACGATGTGATTATTGACCGGCATGAAGCTATCAAAGAAGCGATCAAGCGCGCCCGGCCAGGCGATGTCGTGATGCTCACCGGCAAGGGCACCGACCCCTATCTAATGGAAGCTGGTGGTAAAAAAACCCCCTGGTCCGACGCTGACTTCGCCCGAGAAGAACTGGATAAAATTTTTAACTAACTAGTTTAAAATAGAAAAGGTCATCCGCCATAGCGGATGACCTTTTTTTATTCAACTTCAACAGGGATCAGTCCGGCAAAGATGTCGGCTCTCGGCCACCACGGACAACATTGCTCGCCGAGCGTCGGACGGTGACTCAAATTCGGCCAGAGTTCGAACAATCACTCGATCGTCGGCAAGTATCAAACCACACTGCTTCCCGTAATCCCTGTTTCGATCCGTACAGATCTCCGATCCAATCGCGACCAGACCCTCGTCACAACGACCTATGGTCAGCATCTCCGCCAG
>JAPLZN010000011.1 GCA_026395035.1 Candidatus Vogelbacteria bacterium
TCGACCGGACTGCTTTCAGATCAATCGATTCAAAAAAGACACTACCCGAAGTGGGGGTGTCTTCCGCCAAAATCATTTTCAATAGGGTCGATTTGCCAGCCCCCGAATGCCCGACGACGGACACGAACTCCCCGGGTTCGACGGAAAAAGTAACCTCGGACAGTGCGGCGACATCGCCGGGATATATTTTTGAGACCTTGTCGAAATAGATCATTATTTTAATTAAAAATTAGAAATTATAAATTAAAAATTAAATTAGAATTCCGCTTTTTCATTTCTAATTTCTAATTTATAATTTTTAATTGATTCCGGCTTCAGCCGTGATGAACGCCTCCAACTCCCCTTCCAACACTTTTTCGATATCCGTCTCTTCGTGCCCGGTACGGTGATCCTTGATCAGCTTATACGGATGAAAAACATATGACCGGATCTGATTGCCCCATTCAATCTCAGTCGTCTTACTGACATACAGACCTTGTTCTTTTTTCAATCGCTCCTCCTCCAACTTCACGAACAGTTTAGCCGAGAGGATAGCAACCGCCTTGGCCCGATTTTGCGCCTGCGACCGTTCCGATTCGGAATGCGCCGAGAGCCCGGTCGGTTTATGAATCACCCGTACAGCCGTCTCCCGCTTGTTGACATTCTGTCCGCCCGGTCCGCTCGAACGAGTAAACTCCACCTCCAAATCATCCGGCGGAATCGTAAACTCTTTCACTTTCTCAAAATTCGGCAACACTTCTACCAAGGAAAAGGAAGTGTGACGCAGTTTTTTGGCCGAAAACGGCGAAATCCGCACCAATCGATGCACCCCCGATTCTTTTTTCAACAAGCCATACACCCCCTTACCCGAAATTTGAAAAGTTATATTACGATACCCACCGTGATCATTCTGGTTTTCATGCACGGTCGAATAGACAAAACCCTTTCGATCAGCGTATTTCAGATACATTTCGAGCAGAATTCGGGAAAAATCTTCCGCATCATCTCCGCCCGCACCGGAAAAAATCGTAATAACAGCATCGCCCTGATCATATTTCCCTTCGCCCGCCTGTTCGGCTTTCAATTCGGCAATTTCTTTGATGACCGCTTGTGCCTGTTCCTTGTCGGTCCAGAAATCCGGTTGAGCCATTTCTCGCTCCAACTCCCCGATCTTCTTCCCGATATCCGGATTTTCCACCATTGCTAGGAATTATAGCAAAAACCGGAAAGACAGGAAAGGGATAATTTTTATTTCCCCCAGTTTGAATATTTGTCTAAACTGTGTTTAAATGAACAAAGAAATCCACCAAGAAAGGACAAACGATGGACAGCAAAACTCTTGCCCAAACCCGCACACTAACGGAGAAGATGGAGGGTCTGGAAAAGATCCAGCGAGAAACCGCCCTATGGCTCCGCCAGTCTCCCGAAGCTAAGTCGGCGGTGATCCGAGTCGCTTTCGCCAGCATCTGCCGGCGAAATGGTCACACTCCGGGAAGCGAATTGGCCCAACTGCTTACTTTGCCCGCTCAAGACAAGACTCGCCTACTGACCGCCATCGACGAGACGAAACCCTGAACCATCCCTTCCGGGATTCACTGCCCCGCTCACCTTATGAGCGGGGCACATTTTTCCTTTATTTTTCGGGCAAAATATAGTAATATTGCCCTCAGAGCCTGTTCACAATCTAATGTCTAGGTAAAATGTCCGAATTTCGAGCGAAAATCATGAAGAACGAGTGAGGAGCGAGCTGGCGTAGCTCCGCAATGCCGGAGTTCGCCGCGGCGAACGAGGCGGGCCTGACGGATGATTCAGTAGAAGCAGACCGGCGGGGTGTAGTGAGCTACTCTGACGAGTGATGAATGAT
>JAPLZN010000002.1 GCA_026395035.1 Candidatus Vogelbacteria bacterium
TGGAAGACCCGGCCCTAAACACCGAAGAATATTTGGAAAAACACACAACTGAACTGGCCAAATTGTCTGACGCCGAGCTGGCTAAGCTAGGGGAAGAGGGGAAAGAGAAAAAGGAGGAGGTAGAAGGGGAAAAGGTGGCAGAGATAAGAAAGAAGCATCGGGTCTAGGAGAAATTGCCCCAAAGAGGGGCAATTTTGTTTCACGTTTAACATTCGAACTATCCCAGCCCCAAGGTTACAAATTACCCCAGCCCCAAAAGGATAGTGCGGCTCGCGCTTCGCCGATGAGGGTTGGCCTATTCGGCCACGCCCTCGCCGCGGGTATGGGGCGGGGTTATATTTGGCGAACCATATTTTATGACTAAAATATGGGCCAAATATAACAAACAAGCCACCCGTAGGTGTGCTGTGATGAAACACCTGGGGGTGGCTTTGCAAACAAAGAGCTGCAAACAGAAACGGGGGAAACGGCCGCCTAGTTTTAGATGGCGGCTAAAGGTGCTCGATCAAGCCGGGCGGACGATGAATCCCTAAGGATTCGAGAGAGGATCGGTTTTATGAGAAAAAACCGTCAAAAAAAAAGAAAACTTTGCCTTTTTTGCCGCTTGAAAAAATTCAATTGGCAATATTTAATTGTAGTTTGTCCGCGACGCGCCTTCTGAGACGCACCTGATGACAATGACCAAATCAATATCTAACCAGTATTGTACTATTGGACAAGATAAAGGACAAGCTTTTGTCTCCCCATTAGAATCCCTTTGTCCTATATGGTTAAAGTTGCTGGCCAAAAAAGTTATCCACAGGCAAGCAATCAGCAATAAGCGGTAAGCGACAAGAAATAGAATTTGATTTTAATTTACGCGTTCTGCTTATTGCTTACAGCTTATTGCTTATTGCTTCTTTTTGTATCATGAAACTTCTCATGCACCTCTCTTAATTGTCTATCTGTAACATGGGTATATATCTGGGTGGTGGAAATACTGGAATGCCCCAACATCATTTGCACCGAGCGGATATCGGCGCCATTCTGCAGGAGGTCGGTAGCAAAGAGATGGCGCAGAGTATGGGGAGTCATCTTACGAGAGATACCGGCCTTGATCGCGTAGTATTTTACAATCCGCTCCACGCTCCGCGGAGTCAGACGCGGTTCCTCATCCTGATCGCCGGTAGCGTTCTTGGCCACATTGATAAACAACGCCTCGTGCATATCCTTGCGGACCTTTATATATTCTCTAATTGCCTCCTTGGCGGCAGGGGAGAGGAAGACCAAACGAATCTTCTCTCCTTTTCCGCGCACCGGAAACTCATCGCGCGTCAGGTCGATATCATCCTGATTAAGATGACACAGCTCAGACACACGCAGGCCAGTAGAGAAGAAGAGCTCCAAAATTGCCTTATCACGAAAAGCTTTTTCACTTTCACCAGACGGACCGGAGAGCAAGCGAGATAATTCTAGATTGGTTACCAGATCCAGATCACGAGCCGGCGTCTTGGCCAACTCAATCTTATCCGGCGCCAAAGCGGAAATATTGCGTTTGGCCAAATATTTTAAAAAGACTCGTAGAGCAATCAGGTGGTAATTCTGGGTATTTTTCTTAATCGTCCTAACAGAGGATTGGCCCACCTTGCTGGTAGACGATTTGTTAAACGCCAGTTGGCGGTTGAGCCAGAGACGGAACTCCCGAACCGAGTCATCGGTAATATCGCCGGGTTTGTCGATCTTCTGATGGGTAAAATATCTAATTAGGTAACGGTCATAATTCTCCACCGTCTTTAGACTGCGGCCTTTTTCAATTTCCAGGTATTCCAAAAATTGTTTTTTCAGTTCCCTGAGGGTCATTGAGCATAAGTATATCCCAGTCCAAAGTATTGTGCGACACGATCGATTCTCATCATTGACAATAACTCTATTAGGTACTATATTCCGTCAAGTATATCTTTTGCACAGCGGAGGTTGAAAAATGCCTGAAAATTTTGTGAAAGTTCAAATCAGTGATCGCAACCACCATGAACTGTCTTTACTAATACTGGTCAAACTAGGGGATACGCCCGTTGATCAAATAGCAAACGCGCTCTGTGACATCAGTGAGCGGTACAGGCTCATGGGCGGTCCGGGATTAAATTTTGACCTGGCAGACTTTACTCCGGATAAAGATACGGATCTGCCCGTTCTAGATCTATCTCTGTCCGAAAATTTGCGATTGTTCCTAGATACCGTTATCGAGAGAATTAATG
>JAPLZN010000026.1 GCA_026395035.1 Candidatus Vogelbacteria bacterium
TCCACCACTTTTTGTTTGTATTCTTTGGACAAATCCAGGGTTAAAAAAGGAATACCCAAATGGGCGGCTACCCGCATCGCGTCGCGTCGTTCATCCCGCCAACCACAATCATAGCCGGCCGGCTCCCAGGCCTTAATAAAAACACCCACGACCGAATAGCCCTGCTCTTTCAACAGGGCAGCCGAAACGGAGGAATCTACCCCGCCCGACATGCCAACATATACCAATTTACCGTTATTTTTAGGCATTTTGTTTTCTAACCATACAATAAATAGAAAGATCGGGCAAGAAAAAAACCCGCCACAAACAAAAGCAGGGGTAATTAAATAATTAAGAGTTAGGAGTGATGAATGAAGAATGCCGATTCATCATCAGCTCACTCATCATTTACCATTAAGCGCTATGACCCTAAGTGTTTCGAGCGATTGTCCATGTGCTGTTTATAGGTTTTGGCGTAATACATATTCCCGCTCCGATCAGAAAGATAATACAAATCATCGGTTTTTGTCGGTTCCAGCGCCGCCAAGATTGAATCGAGACCCGGACTACCGATGGCTCCGGGCGGCAAACCTTTATAACGATAGGTATTATACGGCGAATCGAACTGCAAGTCTTTTTGGGTCAATTGAAGACTGTATTTACCCATAATATACGGAAAAACGACATCCACCTGCAACTTCATCCCTTTCCTGATCCGATTCCACAAAATCCCCGAAATGATTCGCCGAGACTCGGCGGTCCGCGCCTCCAACTCGATGATCGAGGCCATCGTAATAATCTCATCACGCGAGTGTCCGGACCGGCCAATCTGACTCTCCAGTGGCAAGAGTTTTTGGTCGAAATTGGCAGACATCATCCTGACGATATCCTGCTCATCATCCATCGGCCGGATCAAATAAGTATCCGGGAACAGTCTACCCTCCAGTCCGTTAGCCGCTTCGATGAATTTCTCCCGTTCAAAAGTCGGCAAACTTTTGTCGAGCAGTTCCGCCACCTCGCGTACACTATGACCCTCGTAAATTGTTACCCTGGTCGGATCAATGCCGTACACTCCGCGCGCCAACCGTTCATAAACATTAATCACTCCGGCCGACCGTTCGAATTTGTAATCGCCAGCGACCACCTTGTCACCGCCACCAAGTCGCGCCAAGATTTTAAATATCGTCGGGTATTTGATCAACCGGTTCTCATACAAACCGGTGGCGACGCTTGATACCGTGCTCCCTTTGCGGATCCGAACAATCGTCCCAGCGGGAAAGTCAATCGGGGCCGAGAAAAACGCCAGATAGAGTCCGGTGAGCCACAACAAGACGGCCGCCGACCCCGCCCAAATCGCTTTCCAGTGCGGAGTAGCGTTTTTTAGATGCCGATGTTGCCAATCAGCAAAGTCATCCTCGGCCTCCAGGGCAGCCGCTTTTAAACAGCTGCCAACGCTGGAACAAACGCGGGTAAATTTGGAACGAGGTATTTCCGGTACTTTTGGTGCGAGCATATTAAACCAGATAACTAGCTATAAATTATAGACAAACAGCTTATATCGGTAAATTGGGAGGTGGTTCCCCGCGCTTAGAAGCAATGCGTTCAAGAGTTGGCGTGGTCGCGACCAGGCCAGGGAAATGATAAATCGTCGCCAATTCTTCGGTGTTCAGAATAAACATCGGCACCCCCATGGCCGGCGGATAAAAGAAAGCGCGCCGACGATAGTTTTCAAGCATTTTCTTTTTACGATAGGCCAAGCGCTTGCCCCTGAAATCTTGCCAGGGGTAATCGAAGCTGGTCCAAATACCAAACTTGAAACCATTCAAATTTTCCGAACCATACTGTTTATTGCAGTTGATCATTCGGCCGATATTCGTCCCGACGAAATTTTCCGTGCGTGCCAAATACAAGACCCGATAAGCGGTATCGAAACCGAATTTGTTCATACTGCGTTCGACCGCCTCGAGCTTTTCCCGTTCGCCCGGCGACAAGCGAAACGCTCCAAAACCCTTATCGTCAGTAGTTCCCTGGCCCGAGAGTTTCTTCACGACTTCCGCCCCTTGATCTTTCCACGACTGAGTCCCGAACCAGGTACCCGGTTTATGATAGCGATCGCGCGCCGCCGTAATCCCGATCTGAAACCAAGCCTGCTCGCCCGGACCCAAAGAGCCCAAAAATTCGAGCACCGAAGTTAACGGATCAACCTTGAACTCTTCTTTCGGATCCTTATCCAGACCGTAGTCAACATAAGTTTTGATCGGATAGGCATCGTCCTTGGTTAACTTGAATTCCATGCCAAAAAAGTCCCAACCGCTGTCCGGCACGCCGATCGGCACCTTATCGGTATAATCGTCAGCCGAAGTAACCTCGACACCGGGATATTGGGAGTAGATTTGTGATTCGATCAGATTCTTGTATTTGATTTCACTACGAATATAGAAATGAATGTCGCCGGCAAATGAAGCCATTTCCAGTGAGAACCAGGAACGGACTCGACCACCGACATACTGCTCAATGAGGGAACCTTCGGTCGGCTGATGGATTTGGGACAGTACTACCTCCATCGCTTTGGGCGACTTACTGATCTCTTTGGGCATTTTTATTTCCAGCAGAGACCACTTGAGATTTTTGATCCATTTTGCCCGAATATAAGTCCGATACATAATCCAAGTAAAATAGGCGATCAGAAATGGGTACCACCAAATCGCTAACTTGAACAAGTAGATCCAAAGAAAAAATACCGGATTTTGAAAAAAAACAGACGCCTCCGTAACCATGAGTATATGATACAACATTTAATAAGAACAGGCGATAAGTAAACAGGGAAGAATGTGGAGAACCCAGAATGCCGCTTTCAGCTGTCAGCTTTTCGCTTTCAGCTAAAAAGGCACGGAGTAATTCCAAAATAAACGGCGAACGCCGTTTATTTTGGAAAGCTAAAAGCAGAAAGCGATAAGCTGTAAGCGGTAATTAGACCGCCGCGTACTTACCCGTCTTGTCCTTACGAAAATATTTCGGATTCTGCAAGTTTACAACGATGGTATTTTCTTTGACATGGCGCTCTTTCAGTACTTTCGAAACAACCTCTTCGCGCGACAGCGGACCATCTTTGGCCAAAATTGAACGGATCACATCAGCAACAATACCCTTGGTATAGCCCCATTCGGCCAACGCGTATAGACCGCGGCCCACCAAAACGAACCGTTTATCTTTAATCAATTCATTGTGACAAGTCGCCGGATGAGCCTTTTTGCCGAAAGTATTAGTAATCGCCTTGGCAACTTCCACGAAATGCATCGGCGAGCCGTTTTGCCGGATAACCAGATAGGCATAGTCGCGGATCCCGCGCATTTTAACATTCGGAGATTTTACCAACCCCCATTCCCCCAACGGATTCTGTCCGATGCTCTTGGAGATAGTCAGCCACTTCTTGGCAAAAGCCCGAGTCTTGTCGTCGGTGGTAATTTCGTTTAATTCCGTCAAAAAGCGATTGATCAATTCCGGCTCGGAAACCAGATCATTTTCGGTAAAATTCTGACAAAGATTTTTAATCGAATTGTGCACCTTGTCAGCCAATTCGCGATTGACCGTCCAGCGATGATGAAAATCATCATCTTCTTTCAGTTTGAAAAATACATCCGACAAGACCAACATGAAGTGAACATGATTCTGGGTACTTTTTTCCTTGGAAACACTATCCAGGAAATCATACTCGTGGACCACGCCACCGTCACTGTCCATAAGCGCCTTGAGTTCGGTAAAAAATTCATCCGCCTTCGGATAGTTTTCCGATTTTTTGATCGAGTTTATGGCGAAATTTTCGATCTGGCGAACTCGTTCACGCGTAATCTTATACTCCGTACCGATTGCTTCCAGGGTCATCCGTTCGGGATTTTTACCCAAACCGTAGCGTTTGATGATAATATCGCGGGCACGGTCAGAAAGCGGCGCGAGCAGCTTCTTTACCACCTCCTTCGGCTTGAAATTGAGTATATCTTTTGCCATAAACTTATTTGTTTCTTTTAATAGTATGCCTTATTTGTATCATCTTTTGATATTTAAGTCAACCCCGTTGTCAATACATCTAAAATGTGGCCTAAAACATAAAGATTTCATCATATCGCAACACTTATCCCCTTTTGTAATACTCTCCCCTGACTGGGATGTCAACCCTTGCATTGTCATTCCGGGCTTGACCCGGAATCCAGGTTCACCCTGGAAATAGTGGTTTAACTGGAATCCCGGGTGGGGCAACGGGGTGACACGGGGAAGCATTTTGTAATTCAAAGTAAACAATTACACCACAAAACTAATCAGTCGATCCGGCACATAAACCACTTTTTTGACAGTCTGCTCCCCTACCCATTTCTGAACAACCGGACGAGCCAGCGCCAATTTTTCCACTTCCGCTTGCGACAACCCGGCCGTAACCTCAAACGAATCTCGCGCTTTGCCATTTACCTGCACAGCAATCGTCACCGTCCCACCGGTCAATTTGGCTTCGTCAAAAGTCGGCCACGCTTCCAGATGAATGGATGTCTGGTGCCCCAAATTCGCCCACAATTCTTCGGTAATGTGCGGAGCAAACGGCGCCAGGATTTTCAGGAATGATTCAAAAGCTTCGGTCGGCACAGAGTTTAAACCGTCCAATTCGTTGGCTAACATCATCATGGAAGAGACAGCGGTATTAAAATCAAAACTGGCGATATCGGCACCCACTTTTTTGATCGTTTGATGTAAAAGCTTTTCCGCTTCGGCCGGCAACTCTCCCGCGCCGGTTTTCTGTCCAATCCGCCATATTTTGTCCAAAAAGCGGCGCGAGCCCATCATACTTTCGGTGCTCCAGGTCACGCCCTGTCCAAACGGGCCCATAAACATCTCGTAGACACGCAAAGTATCGGCACCGTAGATATCAACGATCTCATCCGGGTTAATGACATTGCCCCAACGCTTGGACATCTTCCGGCCATCGGCCGCCGCAATCAGGCCAACCGTTTTCAGTTCCGTAAACGGCTCTAAATAATTAACAACTCCAAGATCGTACAAGAATTTGTGCCAAAACCGGGCATAGATTAAGTGACGCGTCGCGTGTTCCATCCCGCCGACATACATATCCACCGGCGACCAGTATTTTTCTTTAGCCTTATCTACCAGAGCCTCGTTATTTTGCGGATCAATATAACGCAGATAATACCACGACGAACCGGCCCACTGGGGCATGGTGTTCGTTTCGCGCTTGCCCGCACCACTGCACTGGGGACACATAACATTCACCCACTCCTTAATATCAGCCAGCGGCGACTCGCCCGTCCCGGTCGGCTCGTAGCTTTTAACTTTCGGTAATTCCACCGGCAAATCCTGCTCGGGCACACCCACCACCCCGCATTTCTCGCAGTGGATGAGCGGGATCGGTTCACCCCAGTAGCGCTGACGAGAAAACACCCAATCACGCAGTTTGTATTTGGTCACCCATCTCCCGCCAACGGCTTCCGTGATCGACTTCATCGCCTCTTTGCTTTTCAGGCCATCAAATTTTCCGGAATTAACCAAAAGTCCCGAATCGATATAAACATAGTCGTCATTATCCAGAATGTTTAAAATAAAATCTCCCTCGAACACGGTAAAGAATTCCTTCAGCTCATCCTTGGATTTCCAAACGACTTCGTGAATGACAGACTCCTTCTCATCAACCGGCTGACACTCATCGTTTTCTAAATCAAAAAAGACAAACTGGAAATGGGCATGACGATTCTGTTTTTTGACGCGATGATAGAAATAGGTATTAATAGCGACGGACGACTTTCTGATCAGTTTCAAATTTTTATACCCGGTTTCTTCTAGAACTTCCCTGCGGGCCGCTTCGGTTGGATCTTCGCCCTCTTCTATGCCCCCAGTAAAAAGTCCATGCATTATGAAGGATTTCCAACTATTGCACATATACTTGCCGTTCTTAGGGTTTCTAACCACTGCACAAACAGCATTTCTCTTTTCAAATGGTAATTCCATTCTTACGGCCCCCTCACCCGAACTACCAACAAATTCCGGTTCAATGACATGCCTGATCGGTAGATGATATTTTTTCGCAAACTCCCAGTCGCGTTGGTCATGCGCCGGGACGGCCATCACCGCGCCCGTGCCATAAGAGGCCAGAACATAATCGGCGATAAAGACCGGTACTTCTTCATTATTAGCCGGATTGATTGCCGTTATTCCTTCCAATTTTACGCCGGTTTTTTCCTTAGTGGCGGAAGTACGGTTTATATCAGTTTCTTTTTTCGCTTTTTCAATGTATTCTTGAACCTCGTCCCAATTTTTAATTTCTAATTTTAAATTTTTAATTAGCTCGTGCTCCGGCGCCAGAACGACATAAGTTACGCCAAATAAAGTATCGGCTCGTGTCGTAAACACTGAGATACCAGCTTTCTGCTTTTGGCTTTGAGCTTTCAGCTTAAATTCAATCTCCGCTCCTTCGGATCGGCCAATCCAATTCCTCTGCGCCACTTTGACCGGCTCCGGCCAATTCAGGCCGTCCAAATCGGCTAACAAACGATCAGCATAATCGGTAATTTTAATCACCCACTGCCGCATCGGTTTTTTTTTAGAAACGCCCACTGCGTCCATTTATAATAAGCCGGATTAGTCGTATTGATCTCACGCGACCAGTCGTAGTTACAGCCAAAAATAGACAGCTGATCTTTGTAATGCGCTACATTCTTGGCGGTCAGATCCATCGGATTCTTCTTCATCTTGATGGCGTAATTTTCCGCCGGCAAACCGAAAGCGTCCCAACCCATCGGATGGAGGACATTGAACCCGTTCATCTTTTTGTGGCGAGAATAGATATCGGTGGCAATATAGCCTTTAGGATGACCGACATGCAGGCCCTCGCCCGACGGGTAAGGAAACATATCCAAGACATAGCACTTGGGCTTCTCGGTTCCATCCGCTGTTTTATACAGCTCGGACTTCTCCCACTCCTTTTGCCATTTTGGTTCTATTTTCTGCGGTTCGTATTTTTGGGACATTTTAATCCGTAATTCGTAATTATTCCTTGAATTTCTTAATCCCAAGCCAGATCAGCACTCCCAACGCCAACCCCAAAATGATTACGCGAATATAATCGTTCATCGCCGACCAGTAGCGAATAGAAGCAATAATAAGCGAGAGTACGCCGCCCAAAGATAGACCGAGCGAAACCACCGCCGCACTGGCCAAGGCAAAACTTAAGACAATAGATAGGATACCCAAGACGACAAGGACGATAAAGACATTACGGTTATAGATATCATTAGCCGTCTGGAAATTCTTCTGACAGGTAAAGGTTACATCACAATAGCTATTCACTTCAGTAGTCGCCGGAGCCGTCGGGGCGGCCGGTGTTAGTTGTTTCTGATTAATACTCTGATTCCACTGCCCGCCTTTAGCCAAACATTCCTGTTGGGTCGCCGGAGCGATATTGATCTGTTCTGCCTTGCAGTAATTTTCAAATTTCGGCTGTTGATAGAAAACTTGGATTAGATAGTTGAAGAACAAGTTAAGCACGACGACGATACCAATAATAACTACCCATTTAAGTACCCCTATCGGCTTCTTGGGCTTCAAAATAGCATCTTGTTCCATATTATTTAAATTAGGTAATAACAAATGAATTATAGCAATCCTACGGAGTTATTCAATAAACGCACCCTACCAGCTCAAACCTCAAATTCTAGTAAAAGCGGAGAATGATCGGAAACTTCGTCAGGCAAAACTTTAAAATCAACGACTTTTATTTCTGGAGAAACAAAGACATAGTCGGCGAATTTGTCGGGTTTTGTATAAAAACTTGTGCGCGTTGAAGTCACGCCATATTCTCTAATTAAGTTCCGCAATCCACCTTCAATTATCTTCAAACTCTCCGTGTCGGGCAATAAATTAAAGTCTCCACAGAGTATTTTGGGGCTATCCACGGAATCCATAAACGCCTTAATCTTCCGTGATTGTTCCAACCTTTCCAGTGTATCTG
>JAPLZN010000087.1 GCA_026395035.1 Candidatus Vogelbacteria bacterium
ACTCCCGTCCGGCGGAAAACCAGTTCCGGTAAATTGCGCAATTGCGACGAACCACCGGTCATGACAATGCCCTGATCAATAATATCAGCGGACAGTTCGGGCGGCGTTTCTTGGAAAACTGTCTTAATCGCCTTAACGATCTCTCGCAATTCATTGTCGATGGCCCGCACGATTTCGTTAGTTTTGACTTCGACGGAACGGGGCAGACCAGTCATAAAATCGCGCCCCTTAATGGTATAAGAAAGTTCATCCTCGATGGGTACCGCCGAACCAATCTCGATCTTCACCTCTTCGGCTGTTCGGTCGCCAATCCCCAAGTTAAAAGTCTTCTTGATATAGTCAGCAATTGCCTGATCAATCTTGTTCCCCGCGTGCTTGACCGAGGTCGAGGCCACGATTCCACCGAGCGAGATCACTGCCACATCGGTCGTCCCGCCACCAATATCCACCACCATATAACCGCGCGGTTCGTAGATTGGAATTCCCGCTCCGATGGCCGCCAGAATTGGCTCCTTCACGACATAAGCATTGCGCGCGCCCGCCTTCATTGTCGCTTCGATTACTTCCCGTCGTTCGGTCGAGGTTACCCCCGCTGGAACCGACACCATGACATCCGGTTTGATGATATTCCACGGTCCAAGCGCTTTTCCAATGTAATATTTGAGCATCGCTTCCGTTACTCGATAGTCGGCAATCACACCATCTTTCATTGGACGATAGGCAATGATATTGTCCGGTGTTTTACCGATCATCGCCTTGGCTTCCGCGCCAACAGCCACCACTCGGTTGTCGAGTTCGGATACCGCCACCACCGACGGTTCAAATAAGACAATCCCCTTCCCCGGCACAAAAACCAGCGTGTTGGCCGTACCGAGATCAATCCCTAATTTGGTGATAAAGAAAGACATGATATCAAAGCTGAAAACTCAAAGCGCAAAGCGCAAAACTTAAACTCTTAATTCAAAGCTTGGATTTAACGCATTTTAGTTAGAAGCTTTAAGTTAAAGCTTTGCGTTTTGAGCTTTGAGTTTCGCAATTCATCCGACAGATTGTCTAAATAGAACAACTCAATCCGCCCGTGTCAATCTCTTGATATTCACACCAATCTGAGCGAGGCGCTCGGTGAGGTGCTCATACCCCCGGTCGATATAATAGGCATTATGAACAATCGTCTGTCCCTTGGCAATTATCCCCGCCAAAAGGTAGGCTAGGCCCGCACGCAAGTCCGGACTTTCCATTTCCTTGCCTTCCAGAGGGGTTGGGCCGTCAATAATCGCCCGATGCGAATCCAGGATGCGCGCCTTGGCCCCCATTCGGTCGATCGCCTCAAGATAGGTCAAACGGCCCTCGAAAATCGTTTCGAAAATGAAACTTTGCCCGGCTACTTGAGTAAAGAAGATCGCCATGGGAGCCTGTAGGTCAGTCGGAAAACCGGGATACTCGTGGGTTTTAAGTTCGAGCGGCCCAAAAACCTTATCTTCATTTCCAAATATTCGCACAAAATCGACACCCGTCTCAAAATTCACTCCGGCCGCCCGTAAAGCTCCCAATAGCGCATCAAGATGAACTGGATCGCAACCGCTCACTTTCAGGTCGGTCGCGGCCAGAGCCCCCAGAATAATAAAACTGCCAGCTTCGATCCGGTCGGGCATTGTATCGTAAATTTTTTCCCGGCCGGACAATAATCCGTTTCCTTCGATCATGATTGTCGGTGTTCCCAGGCCTTCAATTTTTGCTCCACAAGAAATCAGAAACCGACCAAGACTTTCAATCTCCGGCTCCAACGCTACATTCTTCAGAACAGTTTTCCCTTTAGCCAAAATCGCTGCCATCATGAAAGTTTCCGTCGCCGTCACGCTCGGCAAGCGGAAAAATATTTCCGCCCCGTGCAACTGGCCACCAGCCACTTCCACCGAATAACCGGTTTCTGATTCGCTTACCGTCGCCCCCATTGCAAGGTAGCCATCCAGAAAAATATCAATCGGTCGTTTACCAATTACGCAACCACCCGGAAAAGGAAAAGAAACCCGGCCGAAACGCGCCAAGAGCGGACCCGTCAGCACAATCGAACTGCGCATTTTTTTTGCGACTTCCGGAGAAATATCCGATTGAGAAATTTTATCCGTCGATAGTTTATATGTACCCGGCGCAATGGCTCGTCCGACGACGCCAAGCCCGGAGAGGGCTTCCAACATCCGCAGAACATCTTCAATCTCCGGCACGCGAGAAATGGTCAGTTCATCTTTAAATAAGACCGAAGCGGCCAATACTTTGAGCGCGGCGTTCTTCGCCCCGCCCACTTTAATTTCCCCGGTGAGCTTCCGCTCCCCAGCCAGGCCTTCGATCTGAAATGATGATTGAGTTTCCAAGTTATTGAAAATAAGGCTAAATTAAGGCCATTTTACCCTTTTCCCCGGCAATAGACAAATATTCTCCCAGATCAACCCCTCACCCTTAAACTTGACATGATAGACTTATTTTGTTATTGTTTTCTAAGGAAAGGAGGGCCTGAAAATGTTTTCTAAGTTTCTTGAGGTCGTCGGAACGATCATTTACATTATCCTCGCCATTCCGACCTGCCTGATTCTCGGACTGTTTCTGTTCGCTGGAATGACCCCATTCATCAATTTCGGCCTGTTGCTGAATTTGATAAACGAACCAACTCATGAAGAGAAACTGCTGGCAGGATCTGCGGTGATAATTTTCCTGATCGGACTACCTGTCGAGTACATTTGGGGGCCGGGAGCAACCCTGTGCGTCATCCTGACCAGCCTGGGTATCTGGACGTTCGCATCATGGGGGTCGTTTTGTAACCGAACTTCACGGTAACGAAACAGGTAAAAAAAATAAACCGTAAGAGTTTTTCTTCGCCTTCGGGTGAGGAAAAACTCTTACGGTTTTTCTGTTGCGTTGGAAACGCATATAAACAGACGCGGAGCGCCCGCTCAACTTCCACCTCCCACATCTGTCTAGCGCCAACAGATTATTGCTTTGGCAAGACTCGCGCAGGCCTGCCGGCCGGCAGGAAATAAGTATCGGCGAGACTCTCGGAGCCGTGAAGACGGCGAGAGTGAACAAAAACTCAGCAGAGTTTTATGTGTGCTCGCCGATACTTATTTCCAAACGGCGGCCAAAGATTGCCTGTTTCGAACCCGTAGCAGTAAATTATGCGTGTTCGAGGGAGAATAACCCGAAGCTCGCTAATACTCTTTTTCCCAACGGCTAATCCCGAGATTGCTTCGCTCCGCTCGCAATGACAATACAAAAATATTAGACAAATATATCCTGATCCCAGACGCCCTTCTTCAGTTCAACCGATGCCGTTTGATGAATTCGAGCATAGGAACCATCCGGCTGTTTATGGTCAATCGTCAAATAATAGGTCCCGGGGCGCAAGAGCAGATAAAACCGCCCGACCATGTCCGTCACGACCTTCTTCACCTCCTGCTCCCCTCCGGCAAAAAAGGCCCGCACCACCGCGAACGGCACCGGCTCGCCAGTAATTGCGTTCCGAACGATTACCACCTGATGGCGAATACGATGAATTCGCTGGATTAAATAAATGGCTATATATAGAGCAATGACAAAAATATTGAACAGGCTCGGCCGAAACAGCAAATAAACAAACGAAGCGACGGCGCCAATCTTAAATAAATAATTGGTGATCCTGGCCCGCAACATTTCGCGCTTTTTAAACACATCGAAAAACTTACCCTTGGCCTTAACGAATTCATTCCAATCAAAATCGAGCGGATCAAGCGGAATGTTTTTACTGATCACTTCCCCCGCCCCGACATGAAACGGTCCGCCAAAATACAGATTGCCATACATAATATCTTCCACCTGACCAAGAAGCAGGCTCGACGGAAAACGATAGTGCGTCTTGTTGGCCGAGAGTGAATATTCACCATCAAGCAATGAGAAGCCGTAACGACCGTCGATGTCGGTGATGGCGGTCGCGATCTCCTCGCCACTCGCCAAAACCGAAACATAAGCCGGATCGATCGGCCGTTTAGTTACGGAATCATACACCGTGCCCCATGGTTTGTTTTTCTTTTTCAAACCGAAATAACCGAGCAGCGCCCCGAATTGACGCAAAAGCAAAATATAAATTTCCGACACTGAACCGCCGCCAGCAAACAAAAGCTGAAATAATCCCGCCAGGGCACCGCCCGTCACCGCCACCGGACCGACATTTCGAACTAATCTTTCCGTGCCGACGCCTAAAATTCCCAGTGCCCCAACGACCGCAATCTGACCTTCAAATTTCTTAATCGTCTGGTTTTCGTAGTTAATCAAGTAAATCGAAGTGCCATAAACGCCATCTTCGGGTAAAGCGCCAATTGTCGCCTCGTAAGCCGTTTTATTTTCGTTCAATTTAAGCAGGAACGAAAAGCTTTGACGCGTGCTCAGGTTATACAAAGTCATGCCGATTGTTTTCAGCACTTCCGGCATTTTGTAGTAATCGACAGAAACGGTAAACGGCTTACTGCCTCTTATTTTCACATAACTACCGTCAAAGAACGGTTTATTGCGCTCCCCAGGCTGTTTCAGCACGAACAATTCGGGAATTTGATCCAACTTTTTCTTTGTCGAAGTTGAAATCAAACCAAGAGGTAGATCCTCGAAAGGACTCGGGATAATGTAACCAAGACTTCCTATCCCTCCCCCACTGCTCGGACCGATCGGACCGACCGATGGCGGTGGCTCGCCCGGCTTCGGAATCAAGATGTTTTCAATGGCACCGGAGGAATAGCGATTGGCCGTACTCTTTACGATAACTAAATAATAATAACGCATATCATAGGACAGCCCGGAGTCGGTAAAAGAGCTACCCGATCCTTGATAAACAGTTTCACCGTCTTCTCGGCCAACAGGAAGACTGCCCGCTTTTCTAATCACAATAACCGAAGAGAAATGAGCGTAACCACCCGGTCGCGACCAAGAAATGCGACTCCCCGTCAATCCCGATTGGATAACGACAAGATTATTCACATTCGGCACCGTATAAGTACAAGGTCCGGCCTCGGTCGCTGACGGGTTGTAGTTATCCTCCTCCGGATCCATACAGCCGGTAATTACAATGGGGTTCTCTTTAAATTTGCATGTCCCGTCATCGAGGCCGGCCAATGGGTCATAATTAAGCGCTCGGATATCGGTACAACCGCGAAAAAGGCAGATGTTTAACGGGCAATCCACTTCCACACTGATGTTCTGATCCTCGTTCGTCGTACTTGAAAATGTCCCGGCGGCCGAAGCCGACCAGGCCGCTAAAATTACGACCAGAACAATTAGACCGAATATTAAGGCTCGTATTTTTAAGGGGAAAAAGCGCATTGGTTATAAAGTAACGGCGGTAACAATAATCGTCGCGGTGTAAGTTCCGGACTGCTGCGGTTTTTGACTGCCGATCTCCGCCCGGAAACGGACCGTCGTCGTCGCCCAACTTGGATAATTTGGACTACTCCCTCTCGCCACCACGCGGTCGGTCAGCGAAAAACCCTGCCAACAACTGGCCGAAGTATCCAGCGAACCGGTACCGCAAGAAATTCCGTTATCCTTGAAAGTCGCGGGAATATCATCCCCCTCCGGAGTATAGCCGAAACGCGATTCGGTCGCTGGCGTATTCCAGGCGTAATCCGGTTCGGCGTAGCTGGGCAGGTAATCGGCAAACGAACTACCGCCCTGTTTCATGGCCGGAGAAGTGCTGGCGCGCGCCGAGAGTTCGTAACCGGCCGGATTATCGGTTTGTACCACCCAAGTCGACGAACCGTTGGAAATGCCGCCGCCAACACCACTAATAGTCGGCGTCAGTGCCACATCGGCCGGAGAAGCCACCGCGATGTAAGTATTCAGGGGCATCGCTTGATAACCACCGGACATAATAGAACTTGAACTCGTTAAAATCCCGGACGCGATCTCCCCCAGCGTGTCTTGTAAACTGTAGTCGGAGGAGGTTGAGTAACCGCCGCCAAAATTGAGACTGTCACTCTGCAAAATATAATGAGTGCTCGAGGCGGTATAACCAAAAGCCCAGCCGGCGGTAATAATCGATAATGAAGCAAAAATTATAGAGAAACTGTATTTCATACTTGTCATTTAGCGATTAAATCGTGGATAGGCTCCTGATCTTTTTTCGTAAACGATAAATTACCATGATTAGCGCCAGTATCGCCAAGACAACCACGATCAGTTTGAACGGGACAACGAGAATCCGCCGCGTCGTCACAGTTGCCATCGCCTTTGAGTAGCCATGATTGAGATAGAGCGTCACCTTAAAATAACCCAGTCGCGGAACTTTTTCCCAGGTTACACCACGGGTCCGAACAGAATCCGGAAAAACAAACCAGGGGTCGATCGGTAACCGTTTCACTATCTGTCCGCGATAATCAGCTATCTCGATCAAACCATACGGATTTAAATAAATATTTCCACTGTTGGCAAAAGAGATCTGGAACTCAATCGGCTGACTGTTCCAAAAAATTGATTGCTCGCCGGCAGAAAAACCCTTCAGTTCTCCTTTTTCGATTACCTCTCCCGCTACCCGTAAGAAAAGTAACGATCCGACCCGAGTGGTCACTCTCGTTTCCGCCGTCGCTGGTCGAATCTCTTTGACAAAAATCGCCCCATAATAACCGCCGGGCTTGGTCTTTACCGGTACCATGATCATCACCGGTACCACTTTAACCTCACCATCCGCAATCTTGATCCGTTCATTGCCAACCAAAGCAAACCTCTTTATCGAATAAGGACCAAGTCCGTCACCATAATATCTAATAGCGACCTCATTGCCGCCGGACACATCTTCGATTCCGATGGAAAATTCCGCGTCGCGACCCAATCGATTGGTAATATAAATATTTCTGATCACGCTGTCGCCGGCCGCAACTTTGATTTCTTGTTTGGCGGGAGAAACGGCAAATACGCCGGGAGCCAAACCGCTGACCGTTTGAGCAAATAAACCAGCCGGCAAGAAAAAGAGACTGACCGTCAGAATGACATTTAAACGGAAGGAAGTGGTCATTTCTTTATGGGCGTTATCACAAACAAAAACTTGTCCCCAACCCGATCGCGAAAGATCGGCTGAATTATACCCGTCCCGCCACTTTGATCAAAATTAACCAGCACCCGATCGGAAAATGATTGCTGTAATTTTTTCACATCCTGAATATTCACTGTCGTTGAACCGGTCGGCTTCATTACCACGATTCCCGTTCCCGAAAACATCGAACCGGCATTGCCCTCGCTAACCGTCACCAGATCTTCCTGCCTGATCTCAGCTAAAATTTCTTTCTTAAGCTGTTCACGCGCACTGCCTTGCGCAAAAGAACCTGATATCCCAGAGAAAAAACCGTTCCAGGCTCCCGCCACATCGCCAACCCAGCCGCCGCCGAGAACATTTAATTGGGAAAGGCCGTAATTTAGCGGTTGCCGATAGGGAGAAATACCCTCTTCGTAAGTCGAAACAGCCAGAGGCAACAAGGTTGGTCCCATTACATAACGAATCC
>JAPLZN010000117.1 GCA_026395035.1 Candidatus Vogelbacteria bacterium
CCTGGGACTTCGACTGGGTGCTCACTGATCTCATGATGCCGGGCGACCGGATCAATCAGGGCAAGGGCCTGGAGTTCGTCGGCCAGCTCGGTGACTACGGCAATTATGTCGCGTGGGCGGCGCTCGCCAAGGGCGTCAAACACATCGGGATAGTCTCCGACACCGGACATCACGATCACCCGGCCGGGCACATCGCCGAAATCATGCCCAGCACGCCGCAGATGAAGTGGTTCTGCGGTTACCACTGCCCGAAGATCGACATGCCCGACATCCCCGGCGGATCGGTGAAGAACTGGGCGATGGCTTTCTCCGAAAGCTGACCCGTTCACCAACCTGAACCTGATCTGTACATTAAGCCCCGACAAGCACCTTGCTTGTCGGGGCTTTCTTTTTTTGTACTATCTTATTTCCCCTCCTTTTCAATGAGGTTAGCCCCGAATACTTGGAGGGGCGCAAGACCGGACCGCGCAGACGATCTCCAGAGAGGAATGCGTGGTCCCAGCAGGGGCGGGGTGGTTAAATCCTTACCCCCCCCTTATTACTGCGCGGAGCAAGCGGCACCGAGTGGGGGCCAGTCGGCATTCGGGTCGGAAGCGATTTGAGCGGCGAGCAGTTGGGTTTGCAGGCGCAAGATGCGCGATTGCAAATATTCCGCCTGGGTCATTCCCTCATCATCACCAGTTGGGAGTCCGGCTCCCAAATCCGAGTCCGTATCTATCCCCTCCTGCCCGAGGAGGGGCGGGACAAAGTCCGGGGTGGTGGGAGTCTTCTGCCCGAGAGCCGGGGTGGTCGTCCCTGATCCCGAACCAGATGTACCCAAGCCAATCGCCGCCAAGAGAGAATTCGCACCGTCTTTGGTCGTGTCCCAGACTTTCGCGAGAGAGCTTTTATTCTTCTCCGCCAGCGCCCCCGTCCGCTTCTCTTCCTCCACCGCATCAAAGAAGAGTTTGATCACCCCGGCGGAATTCTGCACCGCCACTCGGGAGAGGTGGGCCCAGTAGTTATTAAAGATTTCGTTTTGTTCATCTTTCAGGCTATATGTAAGTATTTTTTCACCGGTTTCATTATTATAATCTACAGTATATTGTACCAACGGACCCAATACTCCGTACCCTAAAGAATAATCATTATTCTCTTTTCCTTGTCTTATAACCGAGGTAGTAATTTTTGGTTCAGAATATGTTTTGATAAGAATCGTATCTCGACTAAAAAAATTATTATTCGAATAGTTAGCCACATTATCAAAATAGGCATCCAGATTGGAATAGATAAGCGGTCTTTTATTCTTCAGCATTAATTCTTCGGCAATCCCGGAAACATCGTGAGGATCATTGGCATAGGTTTCAAACGGACTGGTTTGATCAAAACGACCGTCGCCAACCGCCTTGAAATAGGGTAGGTGTTCATCGTTCCGAGTGTGGTCGGGCACCGCCGCGTCTTCGATAAGGTGCACAATATGTCCCAAGGTTTCCAGTCCCCGCCTTTTATCACCATGAACATATTCGTAGACCGCCCGTTCCCAAGAGTAATCCGCGTTACCACCGAAATAGGCCGTAATGGTTCCCGCTAGGGCATTCCCCACTGCTCCGCCCTGGGCAATTGTATCTTCGGCCCATTTTTTTGACGATTCCATTCCGGCAATCCCCCGGTTATAGACCGGGTCATAGAAATGGTAGGTCGATCTTATCCCCAGATCCTCATCAATACTCCCCTGTTTAATTAACTGCAAATCTTCGTAGGAAACCCGGGGATAGTACCGATTATAGAGTTCAATTGCTTCATTCGTTAAATTCGGATGAGTGAGCTGATCGTTAAAAGCGAAGACAGGCAGGGCGAATAGAAACCCGAGGAGAATTAGATGCTTTGAAGTTTCCATAGACCCGTAAAGCTATTTTTTAGAAATTCGACTTGAAAATTTATTCCATCAGTCTCATAGACGCTCATAATATAGCTTCCGGGCATTATCTCTTTTCCGTTTTCTGCTCGCTCATATGTATTTGCGATTTCAGTATTTTTCCCCAATCTCGTCCAATTCTCGACCGCTTTTTTGTATTCGGGTTGTTTCTCCACCACAAAATACTTCGCTGCCAAATCGGCATCGCCTTTTTTGAGCGCGTCAATAAAGAGGGCGAGCGTACCTTCGGGGGTCGTGGAGCCATAGGTGTCGGCTCGGTAAGCTTTGGCCAAAATAGCGGGCAGTTTATAAAATTCCTGAGCGGTCAGCGCTTTCTCCCCACCCGTTTGCAAACGCTTCAAAATATCCGCATTTCGATAAATAATCAATCCCCGCCAGCCGATCGCAATTAAAAGCAAAACTCCCACCAGCCAATAAAGTTTCTTTTTGGTCATATTTTTTGGGTGTTTTTTTGAGTGTCATCCCGGCGGAGGCCGGGATCCAGGATTTTTTTAATAATTTCCCAAATAATACGCTCTTCAGCTAAAAACGCAAAAATAATTATCCCCACCCACCTATTTAGACCCTCCTAAATCATTCCGACTAATTGTTCAGGCGGACAGTTAGTCGGAATGGGGGGGTCCGGATCATCTTCAACCTCCCTCGCCAGTTCGGCCAATCTGGACTTCCGAAGGACCGCCCTTCGGATGGAAAATTTATAAAAACAGGTTTTGTGTCCTATCCCCGCGGCAAGCCGTCGGGGTATTAGGCACAAAACACCATGGCTGTTTTTCGGAATAGGACTGGCCCACCGCCCAGTCAAAACACACCGCCCGTTTTTCATCCCCGCGGCAGAGCCGACGGGGTTTTCAAACGGCGCTCTCCGATAAATTAGAAAGGTAGATTATCGGGATCATACTTGGTGTCATCGTCCCAGATATTCACCCCTTCACTGTCCCAATGAAAAGTTTTCCAAAAATCCACCGGAATATTTTTATATTTTTCGTTTTTGATTAGCGATTTGGCACTAAGAATATATTTTTCCAGATATTTGATCTCATCGGCAATTTCTGCCGGCCGTTCCTCTACCCCAAAATAGAAATCTTCGCTAAAGCGATACTTCCAATCCTTATCGGCCTCCTTATCCGCCATAATCGCTAGGTGTATCTGCCGCTCCAATTCCATCTCGTGCACCTCATGCTTGGCGGCGCTCAATTTTATATTTTGATCCAGTAAACGGTCTTCGGCTTGATGAATCAGCGAAGCCAACGACAAATCCTTTTCTTCCGCTTCATTGCGCGGGGTATAATTCAAAAACCGTCCGAGATCTTTCTCTTGTTTTCCGACTTCTTTGACATAGACACTCTTCACCGGCTTCTTGTTTTTATCTTTTGGCATAAAATTTTATTTATAACAACAATAAACCCCCTGGATCCCGGGTCAAGCCCGGGATGACAATTAACGACTACCCCCAGAAACAACCATTTTCATCCTTTTCGATGACATTCAATGCCCCAGCCAGTGTTTTTAATTCCCGATAAAGTTCCCAGCGGCCCGATGCCCGGTGCCAGTAAAGTTTCCAGCTTTCAGTTTTGGCGACATAAGAAAGTTTGGCAATTTCGTATTTAGTCCAGGGTTTTATGTTATCATCCCAAGCTGGTCGCATTTCAAACAAAAAATAATTACCGCGTATTTTTTCAACAGCAATCTTAATTTTATTCGCCACACTTGCCGGTATTTTAGAGTTAAACTTCGCCTCAATTTTTTGAATGATAAAATCAGACATATTTAATGTTTAGCCTATAATTCTCCATTAAACGCCTTGTGCAAAATGGATTTTTTAAGGGCATCTAGGTCGGTGGAGGTGGAAGATTGGAGGGCTTTGAGTTGTTTGACTTTGGCGGATAAAGAATCGAGTTTGGTGACGATCTTAATCTGGCGACTGGAAAAAGTAATAGAGAAAATCGGGTAAAACATCCTTGACGGCTCGCAAGCGAATAAGATAGGAGGCAAAAACCGACTGGACTGGAATATTCTTAATTAAATAACTCTTACCAACAGTTGCTCCGGTACGCGCAAAAACCAAATCACCATTTTTAAGTTCATACTTGGCAACATCATCGCACAAACAATAAGGAACATAACCCCAATTTACTTCTCCATTTTGAATATCTGTAATGCGTAAAAATTTAGGGCCAACGAGCTTACTATTGGCACTTTCTGTGTATCCGTATTGTGGATGTTCACAAACCTCTTCGATTTTCTTTTCCGCCCAACCATTAACCTTCCCTTCACTAAAAATTTTATGCAGGGCGGAGGGGAGGAGGGATTCGGTGTCTTTAATCGCTTCAGCACGAAACTTTTTTACTTCGTCAATTTTGGCAAATAATTCTTCAATCTTTTTTACGAT
>JAPLZN010000147.1 GCA_026395035.1 Candidatus Vogelbacteria bacterium
ACATTCCGTAATTCAAGGTAAAAAAGTTGCTGGTTGTAATGGCGGTGATATAATGAAGTCCATGATCAAGAAGAAAAAAGAGATTACGATCGATAAATTGGCGGAAATGGTTCAGCATGGTTTTGAGATGGTAGACAAACGATTTGATGATGTAGACAAACGGTTTGAAGCAGTGGACAAAAATATGGCGGGTCTAAAACAGCAAATTCAAGCGGTCAACAATCGGCTGGATGTTCAAGTGGAAAATAACTATCGAATAAATAGGTTAGAGGAAGCGGTTGAGCGGATTGAAAAGAAAGTGGGAATGAAATAAATCTTTCTAAATCATAACTAAAAACTGCCCGGATGGGCGATTTTTTAGTTATGAACGGGGGGTGACAGAAGCACCTAAATGTGGTACGATAAACGCGAAAGGTTTTATTCGTGTTCTAATAACAATTATTATTAAATCCTCTAATATTTTTATGAAAAAATACCTCGTTTCTTTGATTTTGCTGGTCGCGATTAGTGTGCCAATGTTGGCCGGAGCGGCCACCGTGGCCGAATTGCAGGCCATGATCGCCCAGTTGCAGGCGCAGTTACAGGCGCAATCTTGCGTGCCCGCGGGTGGACAGGTGACCGGGCCGGTGGCCCCAGAATACGCGACTCACTGTTGTGCCGGTTTAATCGCACAGTATCCAAACGATGGGCGAGTTGGAAGTGCGGGAGTTTGTGTCCGACCGAATTCAGCCGACCCCGTAATCACCGGCATTTCCGGTCCGACCAGCTTGGCGGTAGGGCAGACAGGAACCTGGACCGCAAAGGTGACGGCTCCGGCGAATACTTTTATCGATTACAATATCAATTTTGGTGATGGCTCCGGGATTGCCTCAGGGGAAAATAGAAAAGTGTCGAGGGTAAACCAAGAGATCTCGGCCACTCATTCCTACGGCACGGCAGGAACATACACGATTACAATTACAGCGGCTAATAATCAGCAAAAGGGTGGTGGTAGTCCGGTTAAAGCCACAATGACTGTGGTAGTGGGAAATCAGCCGCAAACAGGTGGTGTGCCGGTGGTGACGAAAGTTCGGCAAAACACGCTGAAGGCTGTTCGCAACCCCAATAATCCGAGCTCGCCGCTCATTGTACTCACCACCTCGGCGGTTATTAAAGCAACCGGCGGTGATGTCTATGTGGCTGATTTGGGCACTCATTTGGATTCGTTAAGTCCCTTTGGTGGTATGCCAAGCTATCCGAATTTTAATTTAACCTCGACTGCCGAACCGACAGGTAAAATGTTGTACTATGTGCGGAACGGAGAAGAGGCTACTTTCACGAAAACTCTTAGCTATGATTCGAATCAAATGTTTGCCGGCTCGTATCAAGGTTTCTTTGACCGGATAATCTTTTCGCCGACCTCGGACTATGACAATGTGAGGCCCCGTAGCCTGGCTTTAAGTAATCCGATCGTGGCTCCTTATGCGACGAATGTTTTGCCTGTCGTCGGCGAGCAGGGGCCGTATATAAAATCAGTAACTCTTAGTACTGCAATGCCTAATGTGTTCGAAATTCGCGGTACTCGATTACTCAAGACATCTTCTGTGAATATTGACGGTGTTTCTTGGTCATTTTTTGGGCCAGCAGCTGGAGGTAAACAAACTGACTCTACCATCTACATTTTAAATAACCCTCCACTATCTGCTGGAAGCCATTCTGTCTATGTCGAGAGTCCGACCCTGGGCCGGAGCAATACGGTGACCTTGCAGGTGGGAACACCGACACCGTCACTAGGTGTATCTGCAAGCAACGCTTTGATTACGCAGGGGGCGGTGATACGAGATAGTAGTCAGAATCCAATAGGTCAGAATTTCAACATTAACTTTACCCTGGTGAATAACGGTTCTGCTGATGTTTTCGTAAATACTTCAGGAATGATGGATATCGATATGTCTGGTTCTATAGATGGAAGCGGAGCTTCCACTAATACGAACACGCCTAGTATTTCTCCGTCCTCACTTTCTGGCGATACTTCATCTGCGTACATTATTCCCGCCGGAGCTTCTCGCAGTTTTTACTTTACTGCTAGTATGAGGAATGATGGAACAACTCTTGGAAATGTTAACTACCGCATCACGGGTATAAATTATGGTCCGGCCTCGAATAACACCACGGGTTACAAGATTACCACTGGATTGGCGGGTCTGTCCATGTCTGGTGCATTCTATCCTGGTAATGCTTCAATTAAATCCATTACTCTCACTTCACCTACCAGTGGCGAGAGAGTTCTAACCGGTGTTGATTACAATATTCGCTGGAACTCTGCGACCCCTGGAACAAATTCTAATGCAAAAATCCAGCTCTCATATGTGATGAATGACTCGACATATCCGGCTGGCCGAACGATAACCGATGATATTGATGCGGTGGCTCCTAATATGGGTGTCTATCAATGGCGAGTGCCGGAATTCTATCAATTTGGAGTTGACCCAAATCGCTTCCAGATCAAAGTAAGTAGCGGATCTGTTTCGGGCACGAGTCAATATTTCACGATTGCCCATGGTCGTTCGACGGCTAATCTTTCTGTTACGGCCGTTGCCCCGTTTCCGGCCCGCGTAGGGGATCAGGTTAGGGTTGGTTGGTCTCCCTATAATCAAAATGACGAATACATGCTGTCTCTGCTCAAAAAAAATGATGACAACTTTGTTCGCTGGTTGAACCTTGGACCCTCAAATGGTTCGGAAAAGACTTTCGCTGTTCCAAATGTACCGGCTGGCGATTACTATGTCCGAGTTACTACTGGTAATGGTCGGCAGAATAATGGTTACAGTAATGGTTTTACTGTCACTGGTGCCACTCAAAATAAAACTGTTTCCTTCACTGCCCAGACCGGCGGAAATTTGACGGCCGGCAGGTCAGTGGTTGTTTCTTGGACCAGTACCGGCTTTATTACGCCGAGCGAGACTGGGCGGATGTATCTCTACAATAATAACGGCTCAATGGTGGCCAATCCCTACCAGAACTATCTAGATAAGGGCCAGGTTGTGGACGGCTGGAATCTCTATCTCGCCGGCGGTTCATTCGCACCGACTCTGCGCCGTGATTTGGCTAACGGAGTGTATCAATTCGTGATGAAAACCCTTGGCGACCAGGAGC
>JAPLZN010000020.1 GCA_026395035.1 Candidatus Vogelbacteria bacterium
CTCAAACAGCGCCTCACGCCGGTTCTCTCTTTGTTATTTTCTAATTGTCTGCGCGAGTCCCGCCGGAGCTTTGGGCTCGTTCTCGCTTCTAATCTTGAATAAGGGGGGGGTGTGGCTAGAATGTCGCTCTGCGTCTGTCTATGGTCATTCGCCGGTCTGGCGAATGACAAAAATGCCTGCAGTTTGAGTTTACCTTGCCTTTTTATAGGGGGAGGGTATTATTTAAACATTAATAATTTTCACTAAAACAATTATGTCAACAGAAAACCCGACGACTGGACAAGAAGATGTTCGAACAATGGCCGATTCATATGAAAGAAGCTTGGTAAGGGGAAAGGAAGTTCACGATGAACTCCTGGAGATGGAAGCCAGAATTAGCAAACTTTTGGCGGAAAAGGCCGAGCTTCTTTCAAATAGAGCAGTACTTGAAAAAAAACTGGGAGCCACCTCGGAAGGGACGGGGCTTTTAAGGGAAGTAGATAGCCGTGATCCGTTTCCCGAAGCTGAATTAGGCCAAAGAATTCCATTTGCTCCTCCCGAGTTCACTCACATAACATGGAAGACCCCGCTTATCGGCCGTCGTGAGTGGTAAGATTTAAGTATTTGTCAAAATCTAGAGACCCCGTGTACGCGATTCCTTCGCTACGGGGTTTTCTATTGATTTTTTTGGGTTTTGGCGCATTGTATAGGCAGATAGTTTGAAGATAGATAAAGGGACCTTTCAATCTTTGAAATCATGCCAAGGGAGGCATTACCATGAAACGCTTGCGCGCTTTTACTTTGATCGAACTGTTGATCGTCGTCGCCATCATCGCCATTCTGGCCGCTATCGCCGTGCCCAATTTCCTGGAGGCCCAGATGCGGGCTAAAATCGGGCGGGCCAAGGCCGACCTGCGCACTTTAAGTATTGGGGTCGAGACTTATCGCATCGACAACAACAAGTGCCCGGTCGACCGCTTTATCTGGCAGGACATTTACCCCAGTGCTTCCGTCGAACTGTCCAACAGGATGTGTATGGCGATGCTGACAACACCAATCGCCTACCTTTCCAGTCTTCTCTACGATCCCTTTCGGGAGAAAGGCATTCCGGCCGCGGATATGGGGACAGATTCAAAGAACATCCTGGTCTTGCGTACGGTCAAGAGCGCAGCCTCCACCAAGACTTGGAAGAATGCCGCCACGAACAATAAATGGTGGCAGGCCTACCGGTTGGGTTATGAGTGGATGGCCAAGAGCAACGGTCCGATGATCAATTCCACCGGAACGATCGTGGCCTGCGTGCTGGAGGGTGGTGGCGAGGAAACCTACGACTCCACCAACGGCACGGTCTCCGACGGAATCATCCTGTTGACCAATAAGGGCTTCAACGTAGGCCAACGCGAAAATGGCAAGTGATGCTGGTCCGTATCGTCTGATCTTGTGTATTTACCCCGCGCGACAGCTAGTCGCCGCGGGGTTTTCTTTTATTTCGGTAGAACACCCTTGTTTTTAGCCGTATTTTAGTAAAAACTTGCATTTATCTTCAGAGTATGGTATAATAGAAAAAGAGATTTTGACATAGATAGAAACAACCCACCGCTAATTCTTTGAAGTTTGAATCACTTTGTCCAGGAGGCCAAAGATGAAAAAGTTGCTTGTTTCGATGTTGATCTTATTGGCGGCTGCTTGCTCACCAAAAAAAGATTTTGGGCTCAGCTACGCCAAAGCCAAGATGGTCGCGGACGATGTCAAACAGGAGATGCTCAAACTTTGTTTCGACATTCCCGCAACAGAAGAAGTCTTAGGTCAGGAGTTATTGGCCATCTCCAAATCAAAGGATCTGTCAGATCGGCAGGAGCATCAACAGATTGTCGGTCAACTTCAGAGTGAACTCGCGGTTATGCGGTCTTCACTGAAGAATTTGGAGGAGTCGGACAGGCGCTTTGATACCCAGGAGAAGACGACTCAGGAGTTATTGAAGCAGAGCTCGTCTGGCAAGGCGATGAAGGAGCAATTGGATAGGGTTATCGAGCAGCAGAAGAAAAATGATAAATTGTCCGCTGAACTGGGTTTGGCTGTCAGTGATTTGGCTGAGGCCACATCTGCGACCTTAAGAAGGTAGTTTGCCAGGCCGATTCATTCGACAATTTAGTAGCGGAATTGAAAAAGTTGATTAATTAATTCCGGACTGCCAACGGAATTACGAAGAGAAGCTGATTAGCCGATCTCCCCAAACCCCCTGAAGCTGAAACATGCTAGGGGGTTTTTAATTTGTAAAAAAATTAATATTTTAATTTGCAAAACAGTGAGTTATGCACAGAAAATGCTAAAAGACATGTCCTTGACTTTTATCGGACATGGTATACTGCGAGGAACGTTATGGTTTTACGCAAGAATTTTCGTCGGCATAAAGGAAATTCGACGACCAAGCTAATCATCTGGCTGGCGGTTTTGATTGTTCTGGCTTTCGGGGTTAGATTTTGGCAGACTCGGGAATCTTCAGTTAACGAGAACCGAACAGCGACTTCAACCTCGGTGGTTTCGACCAGCACGGCGAGTGTTTCCTCTTGGACAAAATTGCGGGATCGCGCCGGGATTTTCGAGGTTTCCTATCCTCGTCGGGTTTTTAAATTGGCGGAAAAACCGGCGGTTGTTCCGTCCGCCTGGACGGAGAAAACAAGAGCTCAAGTTTTGACTCACACTATTCCGATTCAACATTGTGGTCTCTCTGGCTTGCCGGAGCACTGCACGCCTTCGACAACCGATATTTCGATCAGTTTTTTTGTGTTGGAGCGTAGTTTCAATGATGTTTTTAAGGAGCTCAAAAAAACCTTCGGCGACCTGCCGGTCGTCACTCTCGATGGACATCAAGGGGTGCGATTTGAACAAGGGGTGGAAGGGGAGGGAATCGTCTATACGGTCCTACCGGTCAACGACACAAAAACTCTTTTTATCGGCCGATCTTACCTCGACGAACAGATCGTCGGGGGGTATAAGGGGGCGAAAGATTTTATTCGCCTGGCCGAACAGAAGAAACTCTACGACGAAGTGATTGCGACTTTTAAATTCCGCCCAGCTTTCTAATGGGGTTGACCCTGTTAGAGAACGCCCTCCCGCTTTGGCGGGACGGCTTCGGCCGCTTTGGGGCGGCCTTTCTCTAACGGGGTTGACTTAAGCTTCCGTTCTGTTAAGATATATGGTACGCTTGAGTGCGTGCTTTTTATTGTATTAACCTTGCCTCCGGGTTGTTCTCGGGGCAGGCGAAAAAATTAGTAATTTAGTAATTAGTCATAAGTTTAAGAATAAAGAATATGGCAGATAAATTTGATCGGTCCAAGCCGCACATGAATGTGGGCACTATCGGCCACGTTGACCACGGCAAAACGACCACCACTGCGGCGATTTTGCATGTCTTGAATCTGGCAAAAGATCAGGGCTACAGCGCTCGCGTGGAAGGCGTAGATAATATCGATAACGCGCCGGAAGAAAAGGCTCGTGGGATTACTATTGCGCTTCACCACTCCGAATACTCGACCCCTAAGCGTCATTACGCGCACATCGACGCTCCGGGACACGCTGACTACATCAAAAACATGATCACCGGGGCCGCTCAGATGGACGGAGCCGTGCTGGTTGTCGCGGCCCCTGATGGCGCGATGCCACAGACGCGCGAGCACGTGCTTTTGGCTCGCCAAGTCGGTGTACCGAAGATGCTGGTTTACCTCAACAAGTGCGACATGGTGGATGATCCGGAAATGATCGACCTCGTAGAGGAAGAAATTCGCGAACTTTTGACCAAGCAGAACTTTGATGGAGCCAACACTCCGATTATCCGCGGTTCCTCATTGAAGGCTTTGGAAGCCAAAGACCTGAATGATCCGTGGGCAATTAAAATCTTGGACCTGGTCAAGGCAATGGATGAATTCTTCCCGGATCCGATTCGTGAAACCGACAAGCCGTTTTTGATGCCAATCGAAGACATCTTTTCGATTGAAGGTCGTGGCACTGTTGTGACCGGCCGTATCGAACGCGGTATCGTGAAGGTGGGTGAGGAAATCGAAGTGGTCGGACTTAAACCGACGGCCAAGACGACCATCACCGGAATTGAAATGTTCAACAAACAGCTCGACGAGGGGATGGCGGGCGACAATGCCGGCGTGCTCTTGCGTGGTCTGAAGAAGGAGGATGTTACCCGTGGCCAGGTGTTGGCCAAGCCGGGTTCCATCACCCCGCATACCGATTTCGTGGCTGAGGTCTACATTCTGACCAAGGAAGAAGGCGGTCGCCATACTCCGTTCTTTACCGGCTACAAGCCGCAGTTCTATATCCGCACGACGGATGTGACTGGTGATGTGACCCTGCCGGAAGAAGTGAAAATGGTTATGCCAGGCGATACGGTGACTTTCAATGTCAAATTGGTCGCTCCGGTTGCTATGGAAGACAAGATGCGCTTCGCGATTCGCGAAGGGGGCAAGACGGTCGGCGCGGGGGTAGTTACAAAGATCACCGCCTAATCAATTAAAAATGTAAAATTAAAAATTAGAAATGAAATGCGAGTCCAAGAATTCAATTTTTAATTTCTAATTTCTAATTTACAATTAGTTTATGCCCGTAAAAACCCCTACAACTAAAAAGACCGTCACCCGCGCTCCGCGCGCTAAGGCTAAGCCGAAAGCGGAGGTGGAAAAGGAACTGTCCAAGCTCCGTATCAAGGTGTCTGCCTACGAGAACAAAATCTTGGACGCCAGCGTGAAGCAGATTGTGGATACCGCTCTGCGGTACGACGGCAAGGTGCGGGGACCGATTCCGTTGCCTACCGAGATCAAGAAATACACGGTCAATCGTGGAGCGTTCATCGACAAGAACTCGCGCGAACAGTTTGAAATGCGGACACACAAGCGCGTGATCGACATCATGAATCCGTCCCCGAAGATTATCGAGAATCTCACCAATCTCAATCTGCCGTCGGGGGTGAATATTGGTGTGAAGATGCTGTAAAAGTATATATCAGCACAAAAAATCCTCGTATGGGGATTTTTTGTTGGGTTTCATTTTGACCACATTTGCGCGTTGCAAAATTGCCGTAAATGAGCAATACTTATTCACATGAATACGCCAAAGGCAGGAGCCGTGAGATGTATAGTTTTTAAAGAAGGCGATACTTGGTATGGTGTAGCTTTGGAGTTTAATATTGTTGAATCGGCCGATGATTACGATGTCGCGATGAACAATTTGCAGGAAGCAATCCAGGGCTATGTGGAATCTCAACGAAAAATAAAAGGCTCTTATCGTATCTCCCCACTCAATCAAAAGTCAGATGAAGAATATGAACAGCTTTGGAAGAACCTTAACGCCGGCAAACCCATACCTTCGCCGATTAATGTTAGATATTACGGGGTGACAAGAGTCTAATTAATGCCCAACGGAATTAATAATTGGAATTTTAACGACGTTGTGACACTCCTAAAAGAGAATGGCTTTACTCTTAATCATGTGAAAGGAAGCCATTATTTTTATATCGGCTATGTTGGTGCAAAATCTCGACAGGTTTGTGTTCCCAAGCATAGTAAGCTGGTTTTTAAACCCCGGACATTGAAGAGTATGATTTTACAATCAGGTTTATCCCCTAACATTTGGGGACTGGGTAAAAAGTAGAAGCCTCATGAATCCGTCCCCGAAGATCATCGAGAATCTCACGAACCTCAATCTGCCGTCGGGGGGTGAATATCGATGTGAAGATGCTGTAAACAAGTACAAAGTAGTAAGTAGTAAATCAAACCGCCCTGGGCTTTGCCTGGGGCGGTTTTGGTTTCTAACACAAAGATAACTGAAAATCGGCGAGAGTTTTATCTCTCTACACCGAAGAGGGCCATCAGTAGACGCTTCCAGAGGGACAATTTTTCGCGGGGAGCTTTTTTCTCGGCTGACCCACCACCCCCACCTCCACCGCCGATATTATTTTGGATACTGACGATATTATCTCCGCCCCTGGTCGGTTGTTCGTCCTCTTTTTTCTTGGCCGGTTCAGTCATCGCAGCTTCTCGGCGTAGTTGCTCGATTCGTTCCTGTCGGGCGGCTTCTTGTTCGCGCCCCTGCTCGATTTGCTCGGCCTCATCTTCTTGACTGTTTGTTTCGGCGACCGGCTCCAGTTCTGATTCTTTCTCATTGTCCGTTTCCGTTGACTCGGGGAACATCTCAATTACTTCAGCGGTCGGTTCCTGACCCTCTTCCTCGTTTGGTTGCTCCTGATTTGGGGCTTGTTCCATACTCATATTATTTTTTTTGTTTTTCCAGTAATTGCTGTAATTGTATCAGCTCTGGGGCACAAGTAAAAACCTGTTATCCACCCTCTCGAGCTATTTTAAAAAGAAAGCCCTCACGACGAGCGTGGGGGCTTTTTGAGTTTTCCGTCATTTGACGGTTTCACCTCCAATCGGGCAGATGGGGTTGGGGCCGGCGCGGGTTTCGGTTTAAGCTCGGTCGACAACTCCTTGAAGGTGAGCGGTAACTTGTCGTCATTCAATCGTGCCACCTCACTGATCAGTTTCTCGAGCGGGAAAGTCCGGCCCGGGCAGTCCTCGTGATGATGAGTGATGGTCACGGGCGACGGATCAATCCGATAACGCCGGCAGAGATCGGCTGACAACTGAACCAGTTTTAAGAATTGCTTTTCATTGACCGGGTGATTCCGCCCGTCTTCCAGGGCAATACCGATGTCGGTCAAATTACGCAAATTGTCCTTACCGGCGTGGGCGCCGATTTCGGATTCCGGTCGAAGGACTTCAATCTGCCCGGTCTGTCCGATCCAGTAATGATAGCCGCAGTCGGACCAACCGCGCGCGAGATGATCGTCCCGGATTTGATCTGTACTGATCGTCCCTTGCGTATGATGGACGGTAAGGCCGTATACCGTTCGGCCGTCGGGCGATTTGGGCGAGAAGCTGAAGCGGATCTCGTAGGTCGTGCCGAGATAGCCGATCAGCAGGACGAGGCCGAGCAAAGCGAACGCTTTAGTGAACATGGTGAGCTCCTTAGACGAAAAGATCGAAATTTGCTCAAACTGTATCGCAATGCCCACCTTCGGTCAATCACCGTTGACTTTGGGGGAATATCTGTGATAGGATACGACCAAGCTCGTCGGAGCTCTTATTTATTAAAAATTGATTTTTTGAGTCGAAAGGGCTCAAAAATAGGGGTGGAGATTTGGATGCAGTTCGAGACTGTGAGCGAAGTTCGTGACCAAGCTGTACAAAAGGTGGTACTGCGCGGGAGCGGACGAGTGAGCAGGCGATGAAATGCGCCAAATATGCGCCCCGTAACATACCATGAAATATATCCTGGGGGTAAAGGAGGGCATGACCCAAGTCTGGAACGACAAAGGTCAAGCCATCGCCGGGACGATCATTTCCGCTGGTCCGCTGGTTATTACCCAGCTCAAGAGCTCCGAGAAGGACTCCTACGAAGCCGTACAGGTTGGCTCCGGGACACGTCGGGAAAAGAACGTCTCTAAGGCCGTCAAAGGCCACACCAAGAACGCTGGTTTGCCGGAGGGTAAGGCGTTTCAGTTTATCAGAGAATTCCGCCTGCCGGGTGGAGATTTGGCAGTTGGCGACAAGTTAGATGTCACCGCTTTTACCGAAGGCGACAAAGTGTGGGTAACGGGGGTTTCCAAAGCCAAGGGTTTCCAGGGGGTGGTCAAACGCCACGGTTTCCACGGCGGACGCCGCAGTCACGGCCAGAAGCATTCCGAACGCGAGCCAGGCTCTATCGGAGCGACCGCGCCTCAGCGGGTATTCAAACTGACCCGGATGGGTGGCCGGATGGGTGGCGACCGGGTAACGGTTAAGAACCTGAAGATTGTCAAGATTGATGCGGAAAATAATAAACTTTTCATTAGTGGCGCGATCCCGGGTCGCCGCGGCACCTTACTTGAAATTATTGGTAAATAATTTCAACAATGACAAATGTCAAATGACAAATGTCAAATGAAAATACTACAATGCAGACTAAAATTTATAATCAAAAGGGTAAGGAGGCCGGCGCAATGGAATTGCCGGTAAAGATGTTTGGCGTTAAATGGAACGCCAATTTGGTGCACCAGGTGGTCACTTCGATGATGAGTAATGCCCGACCGACTGTGGCCGATACCAAGGGTCGCGGGGAGGTACGAGGAGGCGGTAAGAAGCCGTGGCAACAGAAAGGTACCGGCCGGGCGCGGCACGGTTCTTCGCGTTCGCCAATCTGGAGCGGTGGCGGTGTAACTCATGGACCTCTGGCTGAGCGCAATTTCAAGAAGAAGATCAATAAAAAAATGAAGACCAAGGCGCTGGCGACGATCCTCTCGGCTAAGCTTCGCGACGGCGAGGTTGTCTTACTCGAAGGCCTTTCTTTGGCCGCGCCGAAGGTAAAATTGGCGGCGGAAACGCTGGCCAACTTGGCTAAGGTTTTCGCTAAGATCAACTACAAAATCGGCAAGCGCGCGATTATTGCCACGGCGGGACCGGACGAGAATCTGAAAAAGAGTTTCCGCAATATCAAGTCGACACTGGTCGAGGAGGTGCGGAATTTGAACCCGCTCTTGCTCCTAAATTACAAGTATGTGGTTCTGGTCAAACCCGAAGAATCGCTGGCCGTCCTTGAAGGACGCCGAAAGTAATTAAAAATTAGAAATTAAAAATTAAAAATGAAATTTGAATTGGTCTGCATCGACATTTCTAATTTATAATTATTAATTTCTAATTAAACTACCATGTCCAAAATCAGTAATACAATAAAGGGGGATCGAGTTGTGTTGTCCCGCCCGCGCGTGACCGAAAAGGCGACTTTCCTCTCCGGAGCGAAGAGTCCCGTCTATACTTTTGAAGTATCGCCCGAAGCGACCAAGCCGGAAATAATCAAAGCGGTTCTGGCTAAATATAAGGTTAAGGCGGTCAAAGTGAATATCGTTACTCTGCCGGCCAAAGCGGTGATTATGCGCGGTCGAAAGGGCCATCAGCCAGCCATCAAAAAGGCGTTAGTCTTTTTGAAAGCCGGGGAGAAAATCGAGAGTTAAACATACGAATATACGAATAATGCGAATGAAACGAATGGCTACGAATGAATTCGAACAAACGCATTAATTCGCATCAATTCGTAGCCATTCGTAGATTAGTATAATTCGTATATTCGTATATTAATTTCATGAAAACTTATAAACCAACAACTGATTCTCGTCGTCACATGGTCACGATCAACTATCGTGAGGTTTTGACGGCGGGCAAACCGCACAAGGCGCTCGTGGGGGGCGGCCAGCGCGCCGTGGGACGCAACAATGCCGGCCGGATTACCACGCGCCACAAAGGCAACGGGCATAAGCGAGTTTTTCGTCAGGTAGATTTTGTGTATAGCAAAAAGAACATTCCGGCCAAGGTGGAAACGATTGAGTACGATCCGAACCGATCGGCTTTTATCGCTCTTGTTTGTTACAGCGACGGCGAGCGCCGTTACCATGTCGTGCCGAAAGGAATGAAGGTCGGGGACAAATTCCTGACTTCGGCCGAAGCCGATATCAAGACCGGCAACCGTTTGCCACTCAAAAATATCCCAGTTGGTACTTTTGTTTATAACTTGGAAATCAAACCGGGCTCCGGCGCCAAAATGATCCGCTCGGCGGGAAACTTTGGTGAAGTGATGGCCTCCGATGCTGGTTACACAATGATTAAAATGCCGTCGTCTGAAGTTCGTCGCTTTGACGAGAACGCCTGGGCCTCGGTGGGCGAACTGTCTAATGAAGATCATCATTTGGAAAATTACGGCAAGGCCGGTAAGTCGCGCTGGAAAGGCATTCGCCCGACCGTTCGCGGTACCGCCATGAACCCGGTGGATCACCCATACGGCGGTGGTGAAGGCGTGCAGGGTCGCGGAACACGGCGGGCCAAGTCCAAGTGGGGCAAGCCAACCGGCGGTGAGAAAACTCGCACCCCGAAGAAGTACTCGAACCACCTCATTGTTTCCCGCCGCAAAAAAGGCAAGAGGTAAAAGTTTCCAGCTGTCAGCTTTTAGCTTTCAGGGAATACAAACACAGATTCCGATTCACACAAAAACCCGCTTCGGCGGGTTTTTGTGTGGTGGCGAATAGTAGTTAATAGAAAATGTATTAAGTAGCAGGGAAAAAGCCCCCAGGTGGGGGCTTTTGAATGTACGAAACGGAGGGGGAGCAGAAATTATTTTGTCATGTCCCTGAAGTAAATAATTTTACCCTCTCTGCTTTTGATAACGATCTGGGAGTGGAACGTGACCACTTCTTGGTCGATGGTCGAAACGGTTAGGGCACGGTAGCGCGCCCCCGAAGTGCTGTTCTCGGCCTCGATCAGATTGATGAACTTCGTCACGGGTTGGCCATTATCTCCCCACCCAAATGTTGACGGTTCGTCTCTGGTTTCAGACCGAATTTCAGGTAACCGGGCCTGAAAAGCGGCGAACTCTTGCACCCCGGCATCCTTGATGAACAGGGTGACGGTGGTCAGTTTTCCGCGGTCGATGCCCGCATAGCGAACGCCACGAGTGAGGTTCGAAGCCGGTTCGTGCTCGACTTCGAAACTCGCCGAGGGGACGAGCCCCAGATTGGGAATGGGAAGAAACTCAGCTCCCTTGAGTTGGTCTGTCCAGCTCAAGTTTTGCAGTTGTCTCTCCGCCCCCGCCGTTCTCGCGCAAGAGGTGGACAAAGTGGCCACCACCAGGATTAGAACGAAACATGACTTCATCAGATTTACTCCTTCGATTTTCAAACTTAAATCGGCTGTTTTTACACCTATCGTAATTATACCATAACCATAACAAAAAGTCCAGTATCTCCGAATAACGCTCCTATTAAGCCGTTTTTAAGTCGACCGGCCATAAAACAGGTTTTGCGTCTTATCCCGCGCGGGAAGCGACCGAGCGTGAGCGAGGAAGTACTAAAGACGAGTATGGCGTATGTGCCGTCGCGGTCTAGGCGCAAAACACCATGGCTGTTTTTTAGGAATAGGAGCGGTCCGCCGACCGCGACAGAATCACACCGCCCGTTTTCCATCCCTGCGACAAGCCGTCGGGGTGAGAAGCGAGCTAGCGCAGCTTCGCAAGACCTTTTGAGCTGTTTTGAAGTGAAACGAACAAAAAAGCCAAAAGGTGGACAGTCCCTGTAAGGGATTCAAACTGTGCTCACCTATAAACCGAAATGTGGATAACTGAAATCGGGAATTGTCATACTTGAGGTATACTTACGGTAATTAGAAAACATATTTTTGACTTTCAAATGACTAAACTACCAACAGCCCATTTTATGAAAAAAGTGATTATAGTTTTGATACTGTTTTTCGGTTTTATTTTTGCCTTGTCAGTGCAGGCCGCCCCGCAAATTCCAGCTGCTTTTTTCTACAAAACTCCCCAAAGTTTTTGTTCAATCCGCTATGGCAATCAAACCAAGGCGGAACCAACGGACGATCAGGAGTTGTACGGAACAGGGGAATGTCAGTCTAGTGAAGTGTCATGTATGAGGTCGGGCTGGGATTATGTCGGCGGAGTCGTAGAGAAGACCGGCCAAAAGGTTAAAAATTATGTGAACCCTGTTGCCTGGGACCAAGGTTATACTGGAGATTCTATTTTTTGCAGCGCCGATGGCATACCAACCCCGATTGGTTGCTGGCAACCCTATGGAGAAGACAAAGATCCTGGAGGAGACTACTCCACCACAACAATCGCTACTTGGCCGAAGGGGAATTATTGCGGTAATAGCGGAAACGCCAATGGGAAAGAGAAAGACAATAAGTGTGCGAGTGGGAATAGTAGGGCAGACGTCGGATTTGAGGCGATCAGCTCTGCCCTTGAGAATATAAACGTGGTTGAGATTACGGAAGGTAGCTTGGATGAATGGATGGATAATAATGTTTTTGACCCGGATGGCAACCGGGCTAAATTTCGAAATCTGGCCTCAAATATTCATGCCGAAGATAACGGTCGGTTGCTGAAAGATATGCTGGCGCAAGGGATTACGACTAAGAGTGCCGTACCGAAACAAAGCTGGGAAAGGCTCAAGGAAATTAAAGCAAGATATCTAGATAACGGGAATCCGGTTTTGATGGGAATGACAATTCAGGGTCTTGGCGGGCATTCAGTCATCTTGACTCGAGCCGAAATTAACTCTGAAGATGCAACCTTGACCATAGTTGACTCGAACTCGAACCAAAACGCCGGACCCACGACCTTTAGTTGTAATCGACGACCAATGGAAGATAACGCGGAATACGAGTGTTCCTCGAACATATATGACGGATACTCAATATACATTGAAGATTTTGACTTTGATAGCGCCATCACTGACTCTTTGCTTTCAGCAAATACTGCCTATTGCAAGTCTCATTCAAAGGGTAACTTGTGCGCACGTCGGGGTCAGTTCAATACTTGGGTAGAAAGCCATTCGTCGGCAATGGGACCTAATTATTCGACAACTCGCGCGGGCGGTACATGCTACGGCTGGTCCGACACACTCCTCAGGATAGCTTACCTGGCTAACTTTGTTGGTGAAAACCCGGCTGTTCCGGCTATGGGCTGCGCCAGCGACCTGGCCGGAGAATCAAATACTTACTGGTGTTACTACAATCAAAGTGCTTGCAAGTTATCCGTGGTCTATGAATTTTATGATATAGACCCCCTCGGCAGAAATGGCACGGTCAAAGCCAGTGCTGAGGGCGAGTTAGACGGTTTTTGTGCCCACAAATCTCAGCCGGCTTGGGTGGGTGGGCCAATGCTTTCCGATATCGCGCGAGTGGTGCCGAAATTGGCATGCGATGGGGCTAAGGTTTTAGTTTTTTATGGGGGGCCGGATCCAAAATCTGCTGTACCTTATGGCATTTACTATCGACTTGAATCAAGCGGTACAGCTGCCAAG
>JAPLZN010000001.1 GCA_026395035.1 Candidatus Vogelbacteria bacterium
AAACGGCAATTACTTTCTTCGCCCCCTCTTTTTTAAGAGTGTGGGCCAAAAGTAAAATTTCAGTTAGATCTTCGTGGGGAGTGACTCCACCAATGATAATACATTCTCGGTCGCGGATATCAGAATTCGGAGACACAAACAAGGTTCCGTCGCTAAAACGGCGTTCTTTGTATTCGCCGGACTCAAATTGATCATAAACCAAAAAAGCTTGGGCAAAAGCTTGATAGGCAGGCAGGGCGAAAATGACTTTTTTCATACAGCTAAATATTATCACATCAATTATTAAAACCAAGGATCGTAACTCTCCATACACATTAATCTGTATTTCTCCCCTCCTGGGATAGGAGGGGATTAAATGCAGACAACGTATAGGGGTGAGGGGTTACCAAGGGTCCCGTTGACACTCCGATCGTCGTACGGTAATATACAAGAGTAATGTTAAAACAGTCAATAAACAAGAGCCATCACCACGAGCACCATTCTCCACTGAGGCTTGTTTAGTTTGGCTTTTACCCCCTATTTTTAACCAAAAGCACAAATCGAAAAGGCCTCAATCAGGGTCTTTTTTAGTACCAACTTATAGGTGAGCACCGTTTGAAAACCCCGACGGCTTGCCGCGGGGATGAAAAACGGGCGGTGTGATTCTGTTGCGGTCGGCGGACCGCTCCTATTCCTAAAAAACAGCCATGGTGTTTTGCGCCTAGCCCGCGACGGCCTGTCGCGCGGGATAGGACGCAAAACCTGTTTTATCAAAATCAAAAATAAAAATGAACAATAAAAATAAAACTATCCCATCTATCTTGCCCGGCTTTATGGAACTTTTGCCGAAAGACCAGATGTTGTTTAATGGCCTGCTGGACACTATCCGTCAAAACTATGAGCGTTTCGGCTTTATTCCGGTAGATACGCCAGTAATGGAGAAGGCGGAAGTATTGCTGGCTAAAGCCGGCGGAGAAACCGAGAAACAGATTTACCGTTTTCTAAAAGGGGACAACGACATTGCCCTGCGTTTTGACCTGACCGTGCCCTTATCTCGTTATGTGGCCGAGCACAAGCCAGATCTAAAATTTCCTTTTCGCCGTTATCATATCGGTAAAGTGTACCGAGGTGAAAAACCCCAGCGGGGTCGTTTTCGAGAATTCTATCAATGCGATGTCGATATTATCGGCAACGGATCGCTGGAGATTATTTACGATGCGGAAATGCCGGCGATTATTTACGGCACTCTTTCCGCTTTGGGATTCAAGAACTTTACGGTTAAAATAAACAACCGAAAAATTCTCAACGGGTTCTTTAGCTCGCTTGGTCTGGAATCGGAGCAAGCGGCCAATGTTTTGCGCATTATCGACAAGTTGGACAAAATCGGACTACCACAGGTTAAAGAAGAACTAACGGCCATCGTAAATAAACCAGAAACGGTGGACCTAATCTCCGAATTCATTGCCATCAAGGGTGATAATAAAACGATTCTAGATAGTCTCGTTAAACTGGGGATAAAAAATGACATTTTCCAGACCGGCGTGGCGGAGCTTAGCCAGGTTCTAACTTATGCCGCAGACTTTGGCGTCCCAGAAGAAAATCTGGCGATTGATTTGACGATTGCTCGCGGTTTGGATTACTACACTGGCACGGTTTACGAAACTAATCTGAACGATTATCCGCAAATAGGCAGTATTTGCTCCGGCGGTCGCTACGACAATCTGACTGAATATTATACCGACACGCCGATGCCGGGCGTTGGCGTGTCTATCGGTTTAACCAGATTATTCTATCAACTAAGAGAAGCCGGCTTGATTAAACCGGTTGGGGCCACACCGTCTCAAGTAGTGGTCATTCCGTTGTCTCCGGCTAACCTTAAGTCCGCCATTACTTTTACGGCTACTTTACGGGAAGCCGGTATCAATTCGGAAACATACTTGGCCGATGTGAAAACCAGCAAAAAGTTCGATTACGCCAACGATTTGGGAATTCGTTTTGCCGCAATCATCGGCCCGGACGAAGAAAAACAGGGGACGGTCGCGATAAAAAATCTGGTGACTGGCGAACAAAACCAAGCGACAGTCGCCGAAGCGATAGAATTATTAAAAAATAAGCAAAATTAAGATGGACACCTTAAACGAATTGTTTGCCACCATTAAAGACCGTCAGCAAAAAATGCCTGAGGGATCTTATACGGCCGAGTTATTGAAATCGGGAATTGATCGCATCTGCCAAAAGGTGGGGGAGGAAGGCGTGGAAACGGTAATTGCGGGAATGAAGCAAGCTAAAAAAGAAATCGCCTATGAAATGGCCGATCTTTGGTATCATTGCCTGGTTCTCCTGGCGGTCAGTGACCTGACGCCGGAAACTATTTATCAAGAATTGCAAAATAGATTCAAATCCAATGAAACAAAATAACAAATTTCGCATCGCTGTTCCCAATAAAGGCCGGCTTTATCAGCCGACGATTGACCTCTTGCGCGATATCGGACTAGAATTTGATATTGATGATCGAAAATTATCTTCCCAAGTAAGTAACTTCGATTTGGAAATTCTATACGCTTCCGCCCTCAATATCCCGGAATATGTGCAGGACGGCATTGTTGACCTAGGTATTACCGGTTATGACCTGGTCTGCGAACGAGGAGCCGATGTCAGCTTGTTGCGTAAATTACATTTTGGCCACACTGATCTGGTAATTGCGGCCCCCGAACAATCAAGTATCAAAAAAATTGAGGATCTCGAAGGTAAAAAAATTGCAACCGGATTTGGACACTTAACCAAGAAATTTCTCACCAAGAATAAAATCAAAGCGGAAATCATTGATGTTAGGGGGGCGGTCGAAATTACTCCGGAACTCGGATTAGCCGACGCCATTGCCGATCTTCGTTCTTCCGGCAGTTCGCTAAAAATGAATAAACTCAAAGCGCTGGAAACTATTCTCGAATCGGAAGCCGTATTGATCGCTAACAAAGACAGCTTGGTTGGCCGCAAAAACAGTATTGATACCCTTACTTTGCGGATAGAAAGCGTTCTTACCGCTTCGGCCAAAAAATACTTAATGATGAACGCCCACGAAGAATTGTTGCCGGCGATCAAAGATGTCGCACCGGGCTTAAGCTCACCAACAATTATGAAACTCTCACGCGAGGGAATGATTGCCGTTCACTCCGTCGTCGACGCCAAAGATGTCTGGATGATTATCGAAAAATTAAAAAAGATTGGTGCGACCGGTATTTTAATTATGCCGATTGACCAGATGATCTATTAGGATACCCGGGCAATACTAGCTAAATATGGAGGAAAAAGAAAAAGGAGCGGCCCGGGGGTCGCTCCTACTAAACATTTGTTCAAGCCAAGGGAAGGGTTGGGGGGTACGACGAGATTTGAACCCGTGACATCCAGTTCCACAGACTGGCGCTCTACCAACTGAGCTACGTACCCGTCCCTTAGACACCAGAGGTGGTGGCTACCCTTAACCTATCAAGGCATTCGTCGAATGTCAAGACCTCTTGTTTTCGCTTAACCATGTTCTTGAACATCACTCGATCATTCGCCACTTCGTCCGGCCCGAGGATGATCATGTAGGGGATCTCCTGCCTGGTAGCATAAGCAACTTGGGCCCGGAGAGATTCATCGCCCAGATAGAGTTCGGTGTTGATCCCAGCCTCCCGTAGTTTGGCGGCTGTCGCGACGGAAGCCTCCTGTTCCTTGTTACTGAAAACGGTCACGAACGCCGTAGTAAGCGTCCGAGCTTTTTTCAATAAGCCGAGCTTGCGCAGAGCAGCGAACAGACGATCAAGGCCAACCGAAGCGCCCACCCCGGGAATGTCGCTACCAGGCATAAAGCGATCGGATAAACCGTCGAAACGTCCGCCTGAGAGGACACTCCCGAATTCAGGCGCATCGAGCAAGATAGCCTCGAACACCGGGCCGGTGTAATAATCCAATCCGCGGGCGACCGACAGATCGATCTGCCAGTTTTCAACCGGGATTTTGGCCGTTTCCAAAATCTTGGCAATCTGGGATAGTTCCAGAATCCCCGCCGCGCCGGTGGGCGATTCACTATTGAAGATCAGACTCACCGCATTTAAGGTGGCCATCGAGCCTTGGCTCTGATCTATCGCCAAGAATCGACGCACGGTATCCGCTTGAGCCGGACCTAGCGCCAAAGCACTTTCATCGTAGGTGTTATCCGGTGGCCGAGTGAGTGCCTTGATCACTTCCTCTTCCCCGATTCGGTCCAGCCGATCGAGAATACGGCAGAATTCGGTCTTCTTTTCCCCGCAACCGACCACTTCGGCTAGGCCGTTTAAGATCTTGCGGCTACTGAAACGGATCAAGAACCGCGACAGGCCGAGCTCCTTCATTACCGTGTACATGATCTGGATGACCTCGGCGTCGGCCAGCACCGAGCGCGAGCCAATCGTATCGAAGTCGAACTGGTAGAACTCGCGGTAGCGTCCTTGCTGCGGTCGTTCCCCACGCCAAACCTTGCCGATCTGATAGCGCTTGAACGGCTTCGACAGGTCAGGATAAGCAGCCACGACGCGAGCGAGCGGAACCGTCAGGTCGAAGCGGAGCATGAAATTGGCATCCTCGATTCCCACCTCGTCACGATCTTCAATTCCGCGAACAACTCGGGCCGTAAACACGCTCTTGTTGAATTTGGTCGTGTCGCCCAAGAGAACCTCCGGTCGTTCCATGCACGGCGTATCGAGTGGTAGGAAACCGAAGCGTTCGTAAACACGACGAATCGCCTCGATCACCGGTTGCCGCGCAATCATCTCATCTGGCAGAAAATCAAGAAATCCGCCGAGTGTTTCGGGCTTGATTGCTTTAGCTGTCATTTTTTTCTCCTTACCGACGAAAAAATTTGAGGTATTGACTGACAAATACCATCTTTTCTGGCTTCAAGGTACCACTAATTTCGAAGAGATGTCAATAAAATTGGTTTGACACTGGTGTTTTTACATGTTGTTAATTTTATAAGAATTCTTGACTTCTAAAAGCTTTACCTTAAGATTAATCTCAAAAGGTCTTTCCCAATTTGTGCTTTGGACAATTCGGCGCACCCAGCGCTTGCTATATTTCGTCGTTCATCGCCGTTCAATCTTTATTTCGACTTCGAACATCTCCAGCAACAGAAAAGGAGGAACCGCGCTATGAAAAATAGCACCACGTCCCATCTCGCAAACAAGGATGATCCTCCCCACGCGGAAACCCCGATTCAGCAAAAACAATATATGCTGACGGGGGATCTGGAGGGGAAACTCCATCAATTCGAGATTGGTGGAATCAAAGTCCCCGATGAGGCTTTCCGCCTCGTCGATCAGTTCCAAAATGAACTGGCCGGCAAACTTCGTCGCTTTATGCCACAGGTCCAGATCCGCTTCATTCGCATGACGGAAATGGCCGAGCGGATCACCACGAAAGCTAACGATCATGAGCATGGCGCCGAAATCGCCAACGCCCTGGTCGTCAGCACCTGCTCCGAAATCGTCCAATCCGCCGGCGGCAAGGTACTCGAGATCAATCGGATTATCGACGGTTCGCCGACCAATACTGATCCGATCGGCTATGGTCCGCGCCCGGGTTTCCCGTCGCTCCGCAATCAGATCGCCGCGCTCGTTGCCGGTTCCGACCATCGGCCGATCATTCTCATCGACGACGGATCTTTCACTGGCGGATCGCTATCCTATATCATCCGCGAACTGAAGAGTACCGGTGCTCGTGTCCGCGGAGTCGTCGTCGGCTTTGCTTTCCCGATTGCCGCGGAGGCTATTCGAAAAGCGCTGGGTCCTGAAGGATTCCTCGTCACGACGGAAGAGACCGGGGATCTGCTCGATTGGATGCCCGATCACGACTTCATGCCGTTCATGCCGAACTGTGGCCGGGTCGTCGGCTACAGCAAGGGAGAGGAGATCTACCCCTGCTATACTCACGACGGCTTCTCGCGCAGTACCCCCTATTTGCTCCCATTCTGCCCGATGGCCGATTGGACAGGAATCAGTGGGTCAGGGGACGCCGAAGAGCTTCGGTGGCTGTCTCAATACTGCTTCGATCAAACCGGACACCTGTTCGAACTGCTCGAGCAGGCCAATCACCGCGAGCTCTGCATCAACGATCTCAAGTGGATCCGGCCGGCCATCTCCGTGCCGTATCGCTTGGGCGACAGCCCCTTCATGGGATTATCCTCGGTGCGCATTATCGAGCACCTCGTGAAACTCAAAAACCAGATCTGGGAGTAATGCTCTTTTGCCAAACGGCTTAATCCCCACAAAGATAGGCTTATCATCTTGCTCAAAACAAGTGATAAGCCTATTTATTTTCCTTTTTTAGATAAATGTGGTATAAATAGAAAATTATGAATACAGCAATAAAACGAAAGTTTCAAATAGGCGTCATGGGTTCGGCGGCCGATTTGAAGTACTCAAAAAAATTAGAGAAGCTAGCCGAAGAAGTGGGCCAGTTTATTGCCCAATCAGGCAATATTACTGTTTATGGAGCGGAAAAAGATTATGACTCCCTTTCAACCGCCGCCTCAAGAGGAGCTAAAAAAGCCGGGGGATTGACGGTTGGTGTTACTTACGGAAAAGGGAAAGACATTTGGGATAAAGACGGGTATACAGATGTCATCATTTGCTCCGGACTTGAACGGGGCGGGGGAAGAGAATTTGTACTGGTCAATTCCTGCGATGCGGTCATAATTATTTCCGGTGGTTCAGGTACCTTAACCGAGGCGGCCATTGCCTATCAATTGAATATTCCGGTTATTGCCTTAACCAAAACCGGCGGTTGGGCGGATAAATTGGCTGGCGAATATTTTGACCAGCGCAAACGTTTTAAGGTATTACCTGCTGATACGGCGCAAGAAGCGGTAAACAAGGCGCTTGATTTGATCAAATAGCAAGTTATATGTCTTTGGCGTCTCAACCCAAAATACTTTTAATTATAGGAACTCACGGAGACGAAGGTATTAACCTCGAAACCATAGAGAAGCTTAAAAATTACTCCAGTATCAAAGAGGGAGATTTTGATGTCCTAATTGGTAACCCGGAAGCGTTAAGGAGGAATGAGCGATTCATTGAGGCCGATCTAAATCGAGTATACCCGGGGATAAAAGACTCTTCAGTTTATGAAGAAAATCAAGCTTGGCAAAATCTGGAAAAAGCTAGCGAGTATGATTATGTTCTTGATCTCCACATTGCACCCAAAAGTAGGGACTCTTTTATCATCATACCAGAAAAAGAAATAAAAAATATTAGTTTGGTAAAATCTGTTAACATCGACAAGGTCGTTCTGTGGCCATCGACGTCTAATCGGCCAACCGGACCGATCTGCCAATTTCTGGATAATTCTCTGGAAATAGAATTCGGAACTTATGGAAAAACGGACGATGAAGTCGTAACTAATGCCGCCCAAATTATAGCTGAAACTTTAAAAAATTTACTAAACACTGACCAAATTAGTAATCCATTATCTCAGAAAGTTTTTTTAGTTTACGGAAAATTAATGGCTGAAGAAATTAAAAACGAAATGCTATTAGATTTCAAGTTGGCAAAGGTAAACAACGAGGAGTTCTATCCATTGTTAACTGATCAATACTTGCCAAACAGCATTAAGTGTTATAAAATGCGCTTGGTCAAAACAGACCTTTAGGCAATTCAAGATTGGGAAGAAGGGGAGAACGAGGTGAAAACAAAAACCATCAGAGATCTGGTGCCGACAGATGTGCCCGATATCTTGGAAATGTATCGGGAGGCGTTTCGCGGCTATCCCTGGTTCGAGCAGTTATCACCCGAAACAGTAAAAGAACGCTGGACGAGTAATTCGTTACAGCCTGATTTCCGCTGTATCGTGGTGTCACTCGACGACAAGCAGGTGGCTGGGGCGGCCTGGTGGAATTCAATGGACCAAGATCTTCTTCGCCAAGAAAGGGGCGAAGAATTGGCTACCTTTGCCACCGAGAATTTTCCCGGGTGGCCATTAATTTGGGAAAGGGAGGTAATGGTTTTTCCCGCTTTCCAAGGGAAAGGT
>JAPLZN010000119.1 GCA_026395035.1 Candidatus Vogelbacteria bacterium
TTTTTTCTTTTGCAATTGCAGATACTTTTTGCTCATAGATTTTTATTGCCTCGGATAATTCTTTTGAGTCATTCTTACTCATACCCCATATCATGCCCCATATCAAAATAATAGAGGTAATAAGACATGCGATGGGATTAAGGCCTGATATTGTAAAAACAATGAAATTTATTAATAAAAAAAACCCCAGACTATCTCCTATATCTATTCCTTTTTCATACCATTTTTTTGATCCCTCTAACTTTTTTAGGGTTTCTACATTGTCCCTAAGTCTAGCGAGACATTGATCATTTGTTTTTATTTTTTCATCCATATCTTTTTTTACACAACAAAACCGACCACTAAGTGGGGACTTGCGTCCCCCGCGTCCGTTTCCAGACGTGGCTCGTCAGAGCAAACCTTAATGATCGGTTTTCTTACTCTGACGAGACTTTCGCCATACCCAGCAGATTGCTCTACTGGGGTTAGGCCTCTATTCAGTTGTACTAATAACCCCTATATAATACAACGACTGTACGGATTCTGCAAAACCTAATTTCCCTCAATTTTTTTGAAATTTTTTGACGGCTTTGAATTTAAAATCCAGGATTTTTCCAGGAAAGGCGCACACATCCATTTCCCTCTTCGTGCCTGTCGCTTCTCAGTACCTAAACCGACAGCCCCGCCCTGCCCCCTTTTCATAAACAACACAAAAAACTACTTCTTGAGTGATCTAATTCGGCCGGTAATTATTTCACTCAACCTTACACTGCTCTCCGTCCGAGCGGTGCTTTTATTCGTTAAAATATTAATCAAATGATTACTCTAACCAAGACTAATTATCGCGGTTCCCCTCACACTTATGAGGATGTTAAGAAACAGATTGCCGAACGCTTTGGCGTTGATGTCGCTGAAAGATTCGATCCGTATATGGACGCTAGAAGTTTTAAATCGTGGATCCAGCTCGGATTTGTCGTTCGTCGTGGGGAGCGTGCTCTATCCAGTCTAGTGATAGTCGAAAAGAAAGACAAAGACGGAAATGTGATCCGCAAATATCCAAAGCGAATTTCACTTTTCCACAGATTACAAGTCCAGGAATGTGGCACTGAAAAATCATGATTAAACAAATGACCGTCAGCTACAAAGCGACGAGATATTTCTCTGATGCTATTCCGATGCTCCGTTTGGCCAATCGGCAAATAAAGAGTATCTGCAAAATAAATATCGGCGATCGAGTAACCGTGGAATATGGTGAAAATATCTTAATTATCCGCAAAGCGATAAACGCATGACGAATATCAAAGATATCGTCAAAGATTTTTGGCTTGGCCCTAAGATCGAGGAGTGTATTGATTCCACGGTTGGACAAATACACCTACTCAAACAGATCGAGACGCGCTGGGGTAAAAATATGGCGAAAAATACCAATCTGGATAGGGACTTAATGACTTTCGCTAGGTGGCATATGGCTGGATTTCGTATCCTCCCACAAGAAAAAGCTCTGATTGGTGTTCGTTGGGATCCACCCCATAACCTAGGTCCAAAGACGCAGATTCGTAAACCCAGACCGGTCTATCTCTATCATCGGCATCAGGTTAAACGCGTCCGTTATTAACTAAAAAACCATCATGAACGACACAGCAGTAATTGAGAAGCCACCGGTCCGTTTGGGCGATTCAGAGGCCTTCCAGAGCTTCAAACAGGGAGTAGACAGTCTGATGGAGCGCCGTCGGTACTTTATCAGCCAAGTCTTACCGAAACTCAAGGAAAACCAAGATTATTATGTCATTAAGGGGCGTAAATGCCTGGCCAAAGGCGGGGCCGAAAAACTGGCTTCGATCTATAATCTGACCGCTTCCTTTGAGCGCGATAATGACACAATGGGGGCTTTTGGCGATTTGCCCGGTTTGATTGCTTATGTCTGTAACCTATCTAGAAATGGAATACCTGCCGGACAAGGGCGCGGCTCCAGTTCGTTAGACAGGAATGGAGGAGACCCGAACAAGACGATTAAAATGGCTACGAAAAGTTCTTATATCGACTCGGTTATTCGCACGACTGGCTTATCTGACATTTTTACCCAAGACATCGACCAATCCAGCTCCAACGAGATATTGCCAGC
>JAPLZN010000113.1 GCA_026395035.1 Candidatus Vogelbacteria bacterium
TTGTTAGATTTGTTAATAACCAAAGGCTCGACCGACCCGTTTACTTGTTAACTACCATTGATGCCGCCAGAGAAACAAGAAAATTACAGCCTCCCAATCTACGTTCGGCGCGAAGAACAGACAATGGGAAAACGGATCCTAGCGGTTAAGAGACAACCCGGCATTTTTCACGAGAGCCTTAAGAACATTTTTGTCATTTCCCAGATAAAAAATCGCTAGCGTATCTTTTACATAGAGATGACTACTGCCTCCCCAATGAGACGAATAGGCCCGGCTGGTATACTTTTCGGCAAGGAGAGAAACCTCCTTCCGGGCCGTTTCTGAATCTGGATACTCAAACACCTGGATATTATCTTTATCCAAAGTGATAATCACCCCTGGCACCGAAAAAGAAGTTCTCGTAATTTTTTTCCAAGGAGATGATTCAAAACCAATCGTTTTAAGCTCCTGAATGAATCGCTCCGTCGCCGGACCAATTTTTGCGTCAGACTCCGCCGCCTGAGCATACAAAATGCCGACCGGTGAAAATGCCTGCCTAACAAAATAGAGACCAAGGATACTGCCCACGACCGCTACCCACAAAATACCCCACCAGACAAATTGCTTTGTTTTAGGAGAGCGCAAGGTTGATCTGATACCATCACCAATTAAAGTCTTCCGATAAGTCGCCGCCAATGGCAAGCGAGGCGAAGGAAAAAATTCGAGAGGTACTGAGGTACTTTGAGAATTTTTTCCGAAGCCACAGCCGACATTGGCCAGGTTTGGTCGGGAGAGGTTAATTGGGGACAATATGAGTACTCGTCGAGTACGCTTTTTGAGTGGTCGCGTATTCATGATCAAATTTTAAGAGAAAACATCTTCGCCTGATTCTTACGACTTACTACAAACGAGCCCTACGAAGTGCTTTTGGCTGACTGATCTTCCGCTTGTTTCTCGTGTTCCAAGGCGGCCGCTTGGTGAGCTTCGGCCGCTCTGGCTTCTTCCTCACGCGCTAATTTATCCTGTTCTTCCGCCGCTTCATCTTTTTGGGTCATATCGTCTGTCATATAGTTTTGTCTTATTTTTTACTTAAATTATTTATCCTGGTTGTCTAATTTAACCGCCGCCTCCGGAGTAGAAACAGTTTTTCCCATCAGAAACAATTTGATAATCCCCACCGCGACCAGCCAGTACACCAGCATGGCCAACAATGTTGTCCATTCGAAAATACTTCCCTCAACATAGATGACTCGGAAAACATTAAGGAATGGGGCCACAAAAACATAGGTTACATTATAGATGAAGTTACTAAACCCGGCGGCCGGATTGGCCCCAAGAAACTTCAAGACAAAGCGAAACAACAACAGGACTTCCACCAAACCGAGAAGATACCAGACAATCTGCGTGCCTCGATATAACGGTCTAGTAGAAGGAGAATTATATGAGTCCATAGATTTTATTAATTTACTTTGGATTACGAAGCGCCTGAATTGTCATTGCGAGAAGGCGTACTCGCAATGACAGAAAAAAGAGTTTCGTAATTCAAGGTAATTTAGCTTGCTAATTTCTAAACAACGAAGCTAGGGGGTGGGAGAAGTATTCCCCGCCGGCAACTTAACATTTACATCGACATTCGTGTTTTGGGGAACAGTTCCGGTGCCGCGAATAGCCGGCCAGCCGTAGATAAAGAACAGGCCGCCAGCAATCAACAGCACGACGACGACAATGACTAAACCCGCTCCGGAATCTGACCCTTCCCCGTTGCCGGGATTATTGATTACAGTTGTCATAAATTTATTTTATACTTTAATAATTTTCGACTATTTTGTTTTGAAGGTCGCGTTTTCTCCGCGAACAACCCCGACACTATTTTGTGTCACAATTCGATAGTGATAGGTAGTTTTAGGAGTTAGATCGGAAAGATCAGCGCTGGCCGACACCGCCACCAAACCGTTACCAACGGCCGTCTGGCTCGTCGTCTTGATGGCTGATCCGTCGGACAGCGAATTCTGGCTATATTCAAACCAATATTTCGTGTCCGAACCACCCGGGTTTACCGTTCCGCGAACCGTCGCAGTTGAAGCACCAAGGACATTTACCTTAAGTGT
>JAPLZN010000049.1 GCA_026395035.1 Candidatus Vogelbacteria bacterium
CATACGAATATACGAATTATACCAATCTACGAATGGCTACGAATATTGTTTTCGTGTCATTCCGGGCTTGATTCGGGATTTTGTCTGCATTTGTATTCTGCATTTATCCCCGCCTAGGTTAGGCGGGGTCGGACGCAGTCCGGGGGCGGTATGATTCAATTCGGATTTATACCACCTCGGTTTGCGACTTCCCCTCCTAAATTAGGAGGGGAAAGAATACAAGATCGCCGTTTGCATGGGAATGATACATACACTACAATAAATACTATGAACGAAATAATCCCTGGACAGATCTGGAAAAATAATAAGCGGGGCGGAACTTATAAAATAATCGCCCTGGCCAAACACAGTGAAACGCTAGAAGATATGGTGGTTTACGAAGCGCTGTACGACAACGACTTGTCAAAGTTTTGGGCCCGCCCACTCTCAATGTGGCAGGAAATTGTGGAAATAAACGTCAATTAGCAATTACGGAATGTCTTCTCGTGTCATTCCTGCGCAGGCAGGAATCTTGTAATAGAATAAGATTCCTGCCTGCGCAGGAATGACAATACACCGGGATGACAAATACAAATTATCTTTAAATTGTTTTTGGTCCAAAATCTCCTGGTGCTTTGGCCAGATACTCTTTTATTTTTTCCGGCGTTAGCAAACCCGCTTGCGCGCCGACTTGCTGGACGACGGACATCGAATTGATCATTGCCCATTTCAGGGATTCTTCCAGGGTAAGTCCCAGGATGGCACCGGCGGTGACGGTTGACGAGAAAGCGTCACCGGCGCCAGTGCGGGAAACCGGCGGTTTCGGATCGGGATAAATTGGCATAAAGAATAATTCGCGGGCCTTGGCCGAATAAATATAGGCGCCAGCCGGTCCGTCGGTGATGAAAACGACACGGGGTCCCAAATCGGCAATCCGCTCGGCCAGTCGTCTCGGTTCGTTGTCGCGCGTATCAAGAAAAGCGCGGGCTTCTTCGCGGTTGCAAAAGAAATATTCGGCTCGCCGGAGGATTCGAGCGGTTTTCAGGGGACCGAAACGGAGCTGGTAAGTACCGGGTTGATAAGCTAATTTAATTTCCGGCTGGGCATCTAAGTAGCCGGCGATGATATCATGAAATGGCAGAGAGTGTTCGCCGAGTGAGGATAAATAGACCCATTTCGGTTTCCCTATGGCGGGCAATTCGTAGGGAAACTCCTCATGTTTGATGAGAATGGTGCGATCGTCTTTGTACCACAGGACAAAATGATTGTTTGTTTTTAGCCCCGGATGGGCACGAACGAAACCGGTATCAACTCCGTTTTCCCGCAGTTTTGCCAGACACATTCGGCCGTGTTCATCCCGGCCGAGATTGGTGACGAGCGCCGTCTCGAGCCCTAGTCGAGCCCCAGCCGTAGCGGCATTCGGGCTATTCCCGACAGCGGGCACCAGGAGTTCGGATTCGTAGGGCAATTTTTCTCCGAATGACAGGCAGAGTTCCTGGCGATTACTGCCATCGCGCGCTTTTTCAATCCGGGCTTCTTTTAACCGAATAAAATCATCGACGACAATATCGCCAATACAAACTAAATCGAAATTGGGTGTTTTAAAAATGCTCATAAAAAGTAGAGGGATTTTTGTATTGTCATACCGGCGGCGGCCGGTATCCAGGTTTGATTTAGTGGTTTTATCCTGGATCCCGGGTCAAGCCCGGGATGACACAAATGCAGAATTCGCCTTTTCTCTTCCGTTGCCTATGTTACAATACATTATATATGAAAAAGCTTCGCGAGGTTATACAAGAGGCAGTGGATAATAAAGTCGCTCTCGGTCATTTTAATATTTCTAATCTGGAAGGTTTGTGGGCGATTTTTCGCGCCGCGAAGGAACTTAAACAACCAGTGATTATCGGCGTGTCGGAAGGCGAGCGGGATTTTGTGGGCGTCCGGCAGGTTCGCGCGCTGGTTTCTTCCATTCGCGACGAGTTTGATTATCCAATTTATCTCAACGCCGATCATACTTATTCGTTTGAGCGAGTGAAGGAGGTAATTGATGCCGGTTTTGACGCAGTGATTTTTGACGGCAGTCAATTGTCGCTAGAAGAGAATATTAAAATAACCAGACAGTGCGTCGACTACGCGCGTAGTGTGAATCCGGATATTTTAGTGGAGGGCGAGTTGGGCTATATCGGCACTTCCTCCAAGCTGCTGGATGAAATTCCCGAGGGGGCGGCGGTAACGGAAGACACTATTACTACGGCCGAAGATGCCAAAAGATTTGTGGCGGAAACAGGTGTGGACCTCCTGGCTCCGGCGGTGGGTAATATCCATGGAATGTTGAAATCTTCACCTGATCCGCGGTTGCATATTGACCGGATCAAAGCTATTCGTGAAGCCGGCGGGGTACCGCTCGTTTTACACGGCGGTTCGGGTACGGTGGATGAAGATTTTACTTCGGCCATCAAAGCGGGGGTGGCAATCGTACACATAAATACTGAACTGCGGGTGGCCTATCGCGACGGGCTGAAACGCTCGCTCCAAGAATACCCCGACGAAATAGCGCCCTACAAAATTTTGAAGGAGGCGATGCTGGGAATGAAAGAGGTGACCGCGAAACGGTTAAAATTGTTTAATCAGTCGTAAAATTTTTTACGATTAAAAAACCGCCAACTTTCGTTAAAACGAAAGTTGGCGGTTGAATTGCTTAAAAAAGAAATGTTTGCTTTCCGTCAGGATCAGGGTTGTTGCTCGACAGTGGAATAAACGGAGCATTTGAACCCCCAGACTTGAGCTAGTCGCTTGATTCGTTCGCGGTGGTAAAACCCGATAACGATTGCTCCCTGTTTTTTACCGCTTTGCTGGAGGGCTCTGATGATCCGGGCGACCGTCAGATCACTGCGGGCATCAACTAGCAAGGGTTTTAGCCGTTCATTCAATTGGCTATAGTAAATTTTGGGCTGCTTTTGGTCGTCGTTTGCCAGGATGTTGTTCAGATTCCCATTGCAAGCCCACAAATCGATTGTTTCGCCTCCGATAATCTTGCTTGCCGGTTTGGCGAGCAAATATTGGAGGCAACCATCCATTGGTAGCTGAACGGCTAAGAGAGCCTGTTTCAGTTGCTCGGGGTCAAGAGGGGTTAAGATTTCTCCACTAACTTTTTGTTGGTGAGAATCGTTAGCGATCTGTTCGGCAATTACATCAGAAAGACCGTTGATCTCATCGTTGGCCGACCCCTCGGTCGTTACGATGTCAGGGGACAGTTCTTCCAATATCCTCCGAACCTTGATCTGGCTGTTTTTTACCTCCTCCACCTTACGGAGATCGCCAATCATCTCCGGATAACTGTGTGTCTGCAAGATCAGATCGATTTGCAGACCCTTAGCCTCGGGGAGCCATGTTTGAAGGAATTCTTTCAAATTAGGCAGTTGTTTTTTTAGGTTTTGTACGAATGGAGCCAGGGGATTTCCCGTCTCGAATTCGGGCAGTACCACCGCCAGTCGGTCAAAGATTTCCGTTGGGTTGGCTTGAAAAGAAGTTTCCCTGGCGGGGATAACTTCTTTCAAACAAGCCCGCTTGACCGAACTCAGATATGACGTAGCCCAAGAACTGACGACCACGACAATCAGGCTTAAGGCGATTGTTCGGGGAGTAATCCAGGCGAAGCGTCGAGGACTGGTCACTGCTTCATTTTTTTGCCGGTTGCGGTGGCGTTTCTTCATTTTTTCACTCCCTCTTTCCTTTCAATGTGTCAAATATCAGAGTGTTAGCTGGTATTTTCTAGTTCGGATAGTATCACTATAATTAGGAAAAGTCAATAGAACCCTTTTGATCGAACCGTAAAAACTGGACATTTCAAGATTTCTCTATATAATATGCGGATTATGACTACGAACTTAAATGCGACCAAGCGGGAAGTCTTTGGTAAAGAGTTGGCGACCGAGCGCGCCGCTGGCCAATTGCCGATTGTCGTTTATGGCGCGAAAGAGGAAGCTGCTTCTTATTTTGTCAATATTAAAGACTTCAAAAAAGTGCTGGCGGAAGCGGGCGAGTCCACGATTGTGACCTTGGAGACGCCGGCCGGCAAGAAAGATACGCTAATTCACGATATTGTGCATCATCCGCTTACTGGTGAGACGATTCACGCCGATTTTTTGGTGGTGGAGGCCAACAAACCAATTAAGGTTCATGTTCCGCTTGAGTTCACCGGCGAAGCGCCGGCGGAAAAGGCCGGGTTCATGGTGGTCAAAGTTTTGCACGAAATTGAGGTAGAGGCTCTGCCGAAAGACTTACCGCATGAATTGATTGTGGATATTTCAACTCTCGTTGATTTGGAGAGCCGGATTACCGTGGCGGATGTTAAATTACCGGTTGGTGTCACGACCGAACTGGAACTGGAAGAAGTATTAGTGTCGGTAACCGAAGCCGGTGAGGAAGTGAAGGAAGAAGAAGTACCGGTGGACCTCTCGTCGATTGAAGTGGAAGAAAAGGGCAAGAAGGAGGACGGGAGCGATTCGGCCGAGGGTGCTTCCGAAGAATAATATTTTTCACAAACAAAAAGAACCGCCGAATCGGCGGTTCTTTTTGTTTGTGAAACTAGCAACAGTCGGTCATTTTTTGCTATAATTATCTTTATATGAATTTTCCCGCGCGCCGACTCATTGCGCCTTGCTGGCGTCCCATTGTTGTGGCGTTGTTTTTCGTCTTAATTCCGGCCGGAATCACTCAAGCCATTTCGGCCGATGAGGCGGCGCGTCAGGAAAAACTGAAGGCGGAATTGGTACAAGTGGAAGCCGATATTGCCAAGAATTCCCAGTTGCTTTCGGCCAAACAAAAAGAGTCGGCCAGCTTAAAACGGGATGTCGATGTTTTGAATTACCAGATCGCGACCGCCAAACTGAAGATTCGGGAAAAACAGCTGGAGATCCAAAGATTGGGAACGGATATCGTGAAGAAAGAAGTAACCGTTCGCGACCTGAACCAGAAAATTGAGGCGGAGAAACAGTCGCTGGCGGAGCTTTTGCGCAAAACCCGCGAAATGGACAATACCTCGGTTGTGGAAGCGGCGCTCAAGGGAGACAATATGTCCGATGTTTTTGCCGATCTGAACGCGTTCAATTATATTCAGGGTTCTTTGCATAATTCGTTTGGAGCGATCAAACAAACGCGGTCTGATACGGAAGTGCAAAAGAGTGGTCTGGAAAATCGGCGCGATGCCTCAATCGATGCCAAGGCGGCAATCGAGCGCGAGAACAAAAAAGTGCAAGCTCTGGAGGTTGAGAAGCAGGATTTGTTGAAATTGAGCAAGAACCAGGAAAGTAATTACAAACGGATTTTGGCTGATCGACAAAAGAAACGCTCGGAGATCTTGTCGGCCTTGTTTTCCTTGCGCGACACGAAGGCGATTCCGTTTGAACAGGCGCTGGCTTACGCCAAGGAGGCGGCGGGGAAAACCGGTGTTCGGCCGGCCTTTATTCTGGCGATCATGACCCAAGAGACAAACTTAGGAGCGAATGTCGGAACCTGTAATCGACCGGGTGATCCGGAAAAAAAGAGTTGGAAAAATATCATGAAACCGTCGCGCGATATCGAGCCCTATTTGCGCATTACTAAAGCACTGGGAATCGCGCCGGACACTATGCCCTTGTCTTGTCCCCAGGGCAGCGGTTACGGTGGGGCAATGGGACCGTCGCAATTTATTCCTTCCACTTGGGAATTGTATGAAGATCGGATCGCGAGCGTGACTGGCCACAACCCGCCAAATCCCTGGGTCGCGGAAGATGCCTTTGCGGCGACCAGTTTGTATTTGATGGATCTTGGCGCAGCCGGTTCGACCTATAGCGCGGAATCGCGCGCGGCCGGCAAATACTATGCCGGGTCGCGCTGGGCGACGGCGGGGAAGTCGTATTCAAATAGCGTGATGGCGATTTCCGAACGGATTCAGAATAATATCGATTTCTTAAATAATTAGCTTTCAGCTTTTAGAAAAACCGGGCCTGAAGGCTGGCGGCGGAAAGCTTTTGCTCTTGCAAAAAAGGGCGAAGTTTGGTATATTCTTCCCATCATGAAGAAAGACATTCACCCCAAATTTTTCGATAAGTCCCAGGTAGTTTGTGCCTGTGGCAACAAATTTACCGTCGGCTCCACCAAGGAGAAGATCGAGGTGGAAATTTGCAGTGCCTGCCACCCGTTCTTTACCGGTCAGGAAAAGGTTATGGATACGGCTGGACGGGTAGAGAAGTTTAAGACGCGCGCCGCTAAGGCCAAGGTTTCAAAGAAACCAATTAAAAATTGACAGGTATTCCTGTCATCCCGGACAGCTGGTACTCCAGTGATGATCCGGGATCCAGCTTAAGAAATTAAAAATTTCAACAAAAAAACGGCTTAGCCGTTTTTTTGTTGATTGGACTGTCTCATTTTTAATTTATAATTTTTAATTTATAATTATGAACCGTCTGGCATTTTAGCTAAAAATCAGTACAATAACAAAATGGAAGAAGAACTGCAGTCATTTCGTGATAACCCCAAGACGGTTTATTTGATGGCCGAATACGATCGGCTGGTTTTGGAGGTGGAGAAAAATCGTTCACTGGCCGACGATGATCCGGAAATGAAAGAACTGGCCCAAGAGGAATTGAAACTGTTGGATAGTCAGCGCGAAACGCTTCTGGTGCAAATTCGGGCGATTGCGGAAGAAGAAAAAGACCGACCGGAAGAAATCAAAAAAATGGTATTGGAACTGCGCGCCGGGGCCGGGGGAGAGGAATCAGCGATTTTTGCGCTGGATCTCTCGGAAATGTATCGCTTATACTGCGAAAGCAGGAACTGGTCCTGGAACTTAACCGACAGCTCGGTGTCGGAAATGGGCGGTTATAAAGAGGCCGTGTTCGAAATAAACGGCAAGGGGGCCTATGATGATTTGAAATATGAAACCGGGGTGCATCGCGTTCAGCGTGTGCCGGAAACGGAGAAGCAGGGGCGGGTGCATACTAGCACCGCTTCGGTCGCGATTTTACCTCTGCGCGAGACGGAAGATATCAAGATCAATCCGGCTGATTTGGAAATCACCACGATGCGATCGGGTGGGGCCGGCGGACAAAATGTAAATAAGGTGGAAACAGCGGTGCGCATTTTGCATAAGCCGTCCGGCGTGGTGGTAAAAAGTACGGCCGAACGCAGTCAGCTAAGGAATAAAGATAAGGCGCTGGCGATCATTGTGGCCAAGCTGGCGCTGGCGAAAGAGGAGAAAGAAGCGAAAGAATTGTCGGCCGAACGCAAAAGCCAAATTGGCACCGGCGATCGCTCGGAGAAAATTCGGACTTACAATATTTTGCAGGACCGCGTAACCGATCACCGAATCAAAGAATCGTGGCATGGCATCGAGAAAATATTGAAAGGGGGGATTGGGCCGATTATTGAGGAACTTAAATCGAGGGCAGCGGCGGGGACAATGGGAGCGGGCGAGGAAGAATAATTTAGTATCGTCATTGCGAGGAGTACTCGACGAAGCAATCTTTTTGTATTATGTCTCAATGTTGTGTCTATATCCTGACTAATGCCGTCAACTCAGTTTTATACACCGGAGTAACTAGCGATTTACCTAAGAGAATCTGGCAACATAAAAACAACTATTTTCAAGATAGTTTTACGGTAAAATACCAAATTCATAAATTAGTTTATTACGAATGTGGGGATTCGATCGGGGGTGCTATTGCAAGAGAAAAACAGATAAAAGGTGGTTCTCGCAAAAAGAAAGAAGATTTAATAAAGGGAATGAACCCAGAGTGGCAGGATTTATATAATGAATTGCTTGGGTGAGTGTCATTGCGAGAAGGGAGTACTCGCCCGACGCGGCAATCTTTTAATACAAGAGATTGCTTCGTCGAGTACTCCTCGCAATGACACCATAAAAAAGAAAAGGCCGACGGCACGCGTAACGCGCACTGTCGGCCAGATTACTGGTTGATTATGGCAGATGATCGAGGGCATCCATAATCTGATACATAATCGTATGGTAAGCAGCAACCGGAACGATTATTACACTGAAGACGATGTAAATTGGGTTAGTTGCCGCCTCGAAGACAAAACACCCAAGCATACAGGTGAACAGAGAAATTAGATAACGATGAAAATTGTTCACTCGTAATACCTCCTTAGCACAATATAGGGACAAATATATACCTTGTCAAGTCCGCGTCCGTTCTGCGTCTTTCTGCGTTCGTTCCGCGCTTGGTCGGTTGCCAAGCTCCGGATTGTCTGATAAGATACCCCCATATGCAAAAAGACGCTGGAAAAGACAAGGACGCGCAGGTTAAGGACCTCTTCAAGATCGGGGCCCATTTTGGTTATTCGCGCGCTCGGCGCCATCCTTCGACCGGAGAGTTTATCTTTGGTTACAAAAACAAAACAGCAGTAATCGACCTTTCTAAGTCACTTGAAGCACTGGAAAAAGCCAAGGAATTCGTCCAAAAGATCGCGAGCGAGGGCAAGCAGGTACTGTTTGTTGGCACCAAGAACGAAGGCCGTTCCGTCGTCAAAAAGTACGCCGGGTTCATCGGCCAGCCGTTCGTTACTGAGCGTTGGATTGGCGGAGCCTTCACCAATTTTAAGGAAATTCGTCGTCGCATCGATAAGATGAAAGACTATCGCGCCAAAGAGAAGGCGGGTGAATTGGATATTTATACCAAGCGCGAACGGACCATGATTGGTATCGAACGCACAAAAATGGAGAAGTATTTTTCTGGTATCGAAGACATGGAAAAAATGCCGGGAGCGATGGTGGTGATCGACTCTGATTTTGAAAAGATTGCGATGGCCGAAGCCAAACAGCTCAAGGTTCCCATTATTGGCCTGTCCGGTTCCGATTGTGACATTCGCTTTATTGAATATCCAATTGTCGCCAATGATTCCGCCAAGGCGTCTATTGAATTCTTCGTGTCCGAACTCGTTGAGGCCTATAAGGCGGGTAAGACCGCTGCTCAGACGGCTGCACAAGAAGCAGTTAAAAGTTAAAAATTAAGAGTTAAAAGTGACAGGTATGCCTGTCGTCCCGGGCTTGACCCGGGATCCAGTGATTCGTAGCTATTCGTAGATTAGTATAATTCGTATATTCGTATGTTAATCTCAACTGAACTTATAAAAGAGCTTCGTGAACGCACCGGTATCTCACTTGCTCAATGCAAAAAGGCCTTGGAAGATACTGCTGGCGATATGGAGAAGGCTTTAGCCGTCCTGCATGATGCGGGCACGGCAATTGTCGAAAAGAAATCGACCCGTACCCTGGCGGCTGGGAAAGTGGCCTCTTACATTCATTCAACGGGAAATATGGGAGCGATGGTGGAGGTCCATTCCGAAACTGATTTTGTCGCCAAAAATCCCGAATTTCGGGCTTTAGCCGATGACATGGCTATGCACATTGCCGCCATGCAACCGGTTGATACCGCGGAATTGCTGGAACAACCCTATGTCAAAGACCCCTCGATTACGGTTAAGGATCTGGTCCAAAATCATGTACAAAAGTTTGGCGAGCGAATTGAAATAATTCGTTTCGTCCGGTTCGATACTTCTTCTCCGGCTTAAGCTTAAGAGCGAGGCTCGTATCTGCGTAAGCAGAACTAATATGATC
>JAPLZN010000013.1 GCA_026395035.1 Candidatus Vogelbacteria bacterium
ACGAAATAAAAGCGATCATTCGAGCCTCGGCCACCATAGTACCGGAGCCTAAGAGATATAGATAAAGACTGAAAATAGCCGCCAAAATAACCAGCCCCTGAACAAGGCTCGCTAACACCAGCGGGCGAGAAAACAATCGGCTACCCGCCGGCCGCGGCGGACGATCCATAATATCATCGTCTTCCGCTTCCTGTTCAAAAACGATTGTACAAGAAGGGTCAATGATCATTTCCAAAAAGACAATATGAATCGGATAAAAAATCGGCGGGAGATCGAACAGTGCCGGCAAAAGCGCCAACCCGGCAATCGGAACATGAACACTGACGATGTACGACATCGCCTTTTTAATGTTGTCATAAATCCGGCGACCTAGACGAACAGCCTGCACAATTGAATTGAAATTATCATCCAATAAAACCAGCGCCGATGCTTCGCGCGCTACATCCGTCCCGCGCTTGCCCATCGCAATGCCAATATGCGCCGCCTTGAGCGCCGGAGCATCATTCACCCCGTCACCCGTCATCGCCACGATCAAATGTTCATGCTTAAGGGCCTGAACAATTTTTAATTTTTGTTCCGGCCTTACCCGCGCAAAGACCTGGACTCCGAGCAGACTTTTCGCCAGTTCTTTTCCCGCCAAAAGGTCCAGATCATCTCCAGTCAAAAAGGCGGTTGGATTTTTGAGACCAATCTCCCGCGCCACTTTTACCGCCGTATCGGGATAATCGCCGGTAATCATCATCACCCTGATTCCGGCGCGCCGGCACACCGCAATCGATTCGGGAACACCCGGCCGAATCGGATCTTCAAAACCCACCAGACCCAAAAACTCAAACGCAAAATCGTGCTGTCTCGCCGGCAAATTAGCGCGGTCGAATTCCGCCTTGGCGACCGCTAAAATTCTCAGACCTCTGGCGGCCATTTTTTTAACCCGACCGAACATTAATTCTCGTTGGTCCGGACTGAAATGACACAAATCAGCTACCGCTTCGGGTGCCCCTTTGGTCGCGACAATATACCGATTGGCATCACGCCAAACATGCGAAATCGCCAGTAAATCAGAAGAAATCGCATATTCCTTGACCAAATCCCAATCTTCATGCAAATGTTCCGTTCCAGACAATTTGGAGTTAACCGTTTCCGTGATCGCCTTTTCCATTGGGTCGAACGGATCAATATTGCTGGCCAAGCGCGAATATTCCAAAACTTGGTGATACTTTTCCGGCAATAAGGAAAAATGACCGGGTTCCAGGTCAAGGATCTCATCATCGACAGCCAGACCGTCCACCGTCATTCGATTAAGGGTCAGGGTACCGGTCTTGTCGACACATAAGACATTGGCTGAGCCGAGCGCTTCAATCACTGGCACCTTGCGCGCCAAAACCTGTTTGCGCGAAATACGCCAAGCGCCAGCGGCCAAAAAAATCGTCAAAACCAGCGGAAATTCTTCCGGCAAAATACCCATCGCCAAGGTCAGACCGGACAAAATTCCGTCAATCCACCGCCCCTGACCAAAACCGTAAATGGCAACGAGAATCAAACAGAGAGTTATCCCGACACCCGCCATCACCTTAACGGCTCGATTTGTTTCCAGGTGAATCAGAGTCGGCTCCGGAGTTAAGCTTTCCAGCGCCTTGCCGATCTTTCCCATTTCCGTATTCAAAGCGATTGCCGACACCCGCGCTAACCCGTGACCGGCCACAATCAATGTCCCGGCATAAACAAGTCGCGACGATCCTCCGGTCTCATTTTCAAATTTATCGACCGGGACAGATTCGCCGGTCAAAAGCGATTCATCAAGCCGCAGATTGCTGGTAGAAACTATTTCCGCATCAGCCGGAATACGATCACCTTCCGTTAGGACCAGGATATCGCCCAAAACAACTTCCCGACCAGGAATTCTTTTTTGCGTTCCCCCTCTGATCACCAGTGCCCGCGGACTCGAGAGATCTTTCAGAGCTTCGAGCGTCCGCTCGGTTTTGTTTTCCTGGTAAAAAGCGATTGAGGCGGTAAGAATGGCGAAACCCAGTAGCATAATCGCCTCGCTCTTGTCACCGATAATAAAATACAGGACCCCGCAGGAAAGCAGTAAAAAAAACATCGGTTCCATCAACACTTCGAACCAAATACGAAAAGCGTTACGACGCATGGTATGCGGCAATTCATTGTAGCCATAACGCAAAAGCAAGTGGGCCGCTTTTTCTTCGGTTAAACCGATATTGATTTTTACTTCTCGATCCATTTGATGGTTACTAAGAATTATACCAATATTTCCTTTTTTGAGCGAAAAAAATACCCGCCGTCGCCCCCAAAAGGACAACTGCGGGTATCAAATACAAAAGTCAGAGTAATCAGGCGACGGCGTCCTCGAGCGACGGCTCGGCCTTCCGCCGCGCCGCCCGCTCATCACGCTCACGCTCGAGCTGATCCCAGTGATTGGCCTCGGCGGCGATGATCGCTTCGCCATCGTCCTGGCTGAACCACGGAAACGCCCGGCGACGACGCACCCCTTTGGCGAGCGGAGCGGCCGGAACGAACAGGATGATCGTTTCGGGCTTGGGCGCCTGGAAGGTGCTGCGATCGGGGTGGAAAAGCGAGTAGCCTTCCCGGTTGTCGACCGCGCGGGGCCGCCGGAAGTCTTCCGGCAGAACGGTGAACCGCTCCCCCGTGGCGAGATCGGTCAGAATCCCGAACCGCCCCGGACGATTCCAGCTTTCAAGACGACCTTCGATCAGTTCCATGATACAGCCTCCTAGCTCGACATATGATCCGGGCGAAAATACCCGGAATCACCATACTGGTGCCATTATAGCACCATGTGACCTACTTGTCAAGCAGGTCGATTTTGGCCTTTCAGGAAGTTTTCTCGGTCTTCGTTCCGCCACCAATATAGGGCAGGGGAAGGAGTTCGCTTAGGGAGGTGCGAATGATTTTAGTTTTATCGCTATTTGAACAAATAATTTCTATATCATGACCGGTTTCCGTCACGATCTCTTGTATAAATTGACGACACAAACCACAGGGCATCACTGGGTTCTCGACGACTCCATCGGCATCGGTACCGATAAGCGCAATGGCAACAATATCGCGTTCCCCCGCCGTATTAGCCGCCGCAATCGCCACTCGCTCGGCGCAAAGATTGGCCGTCGAAGAAACATTAGCCATGCTCGCTCCGCCAATTATTTTTCCCTTCGCCGTCCGCACCGCCGCCCCAACGCGCGATCCGCTGTTATACGGATTATACGCATCCGGCAATTCTTGCTCGGCCGCCAAGAGCAACTCCTGTTCTTCGCCTGCTAGGTCACTAAATTTGCCTTCCGTCATTTTAGTAATTTAAATATTAATTTTTCAGCAAAATAAATTCATCAACTGTTTGCCGGGATATCTCTTCGACTAAAGCCTGGAGACCAGCGATTTTCCCTGAAATAAATTTTTGCCGTTCCAAATCTGAAGCCATCAGATTCAATTCTTCGCGATCGGCCGAACTTAGTTTTTCAAGTACCGCTAAATTAACCCGGTCAATGATATTTTCTTCCAACTTACCAATAATAGCATCCTGTTCCTCTGTCGCTAACCCAAAAATGTTTAGTTTCTCAATGATTTTTTCGCGTTCGTTTTCCATAATGTTTTATTTAAAAAACTCTGCCGCTTCAGGACTAATGTTTTCTTCCGTACTTTTATCCGCAGCCGCAGAATCAGACAAAAATTGCGTTGCGGCCGGACTAATAGATTCATCTTCAGTTGTTTCTGACTCGGACGTT
>JAPLZN010000052.1 GCA_026395035.1 Candidatus Vogelbacteria bacterium
CTCGCGGGAATCTTGGTCGGGTTCCCCGGACAGTCCGTCGCCATCGGCCGGGCCCAACCAGGTCGTCCAGCCCTTGTTACCGATGAATTCAGCGGGGTTGAACGGGTGGGCATGGTCGAGCTTGATTTTCTTCGGCTCGCCGATTGTCATCCGGCCACCATTCTTGAGCCAAGCGATAAACCGCTCGCCTGCTCCTTTCGGATCACGGATGATCGCATCCTGCAATCCGGACTGTTCGAAATCGATCTGGCTCCAATCCGCATTTGTGGCCAGCGTGGCCATCACGGAATGGGATTGATCCGTCGTGATTTGTCCCATCGTACTGCCTCCCAGAAAAAGTTTGATCGGTCCACATTAAGCGGATTGATCAGCTTGGCATTATTCGCCAGAGCATTAGAAACACTTAATCCAAAATGTGCCTAATGCTACGGCGAATCTCACAAATATCAAAGTTCTGATACTGTTGTTAATTATACCCCCGTTTAGCTAAATTGTCAAGGTGCCAAAAAGCCCTTAAAATAGGCATTTTTAGTCATTTCCGTTATACCGGAAATGACCGTAGACAGACACAGAGTGACCTTTCAGCTACCACCTCTCTTATTAAGTGGGAGTGAGGACGAGCCCAAAGCTCCGGCGGGCCTCGCGCAGCCAATTAGAAAATGACAAGAAGTGAGCCGGCGGGAGGCGTTGTTTGAGTCCGCCACGGCGGACGAGTTCGCCGGGAGCCGTGCGAGCGACTTGATCATTTTCTTGATTGGCGAGCGGAACAGCAAACGCAGTAGCGTTTGACGCGTGCCCGCCGGAGCTTTGTGGTCGGACGAGGCAAAAAATACACTCCCACCACCCCGGACTGCGTCCCGCCCCTCCTCGGGCAGGAGGGGATATTAACTAATTAGCTTTTTGAATTCCGCTTCGGAAATTACTTTCACGCCGAGTTCGCGCGCGCGATCCAATTTGGAACCGGGACTATCGCCCGCCAGGACATAAGCCGTTTTAGCTGAAACCTCGCTCGCTACTTTACCGCCATTTTTTTTAATCAGTGCCTCGGCTTCTTCACGCGACAGCGTCGGCAACGAGCCGGTCAAGACAAACGACTGGCCGGAAATTGCCGATTGCACCACTTTTTTCTTAAACGCCGGCACCGTCACTTGGGCCAATAATTTATCCACCAACCGAACATTGTCGGCCTGACGAAACCACTTAAACACCGCCTCCGACACCACCGGCCCAACTCCTTCAATTTTATTCAAGTTTTCCGCGCTGGCGGCTCGGATTTTAGCCAGCACACCGAAATGTTCCGCCAGATCTTCCGCCGTTTCCTCCCCCACCTGATCAATAGACAGGGCCGACAAGAAATTCGGCAAGGGCACGGTCCGTCTGGCCAGAATCGCCGCGAGCAGATTGTCAGCCGATTTTTCGCCGAAGCGCGGTAGGGCGGCCAGATCGCCTTTTTTGAGCGTAAACAAATCGGCGTAGTCGGCCACCAGTTGATTATCGAGCAACAAATCCACCACGGCCGGTCCACAATGATCAATGTCAAAAGCGTGTTTGCCGACAAAGTGATAGAACTTGCGCCGAAATTGCGCCGCAGAATTTTTACTCACACAGCGATGAGCCGCTTGACCGGGAACCCGCTCAATTTCCCCACCGCAAGCCTCAAGCGTTTTAGGGAAGTGAAACGCTTTTTCCTTGCCCGTGCGCAGATCGGTCAGGACGGAAACTATTTCCGGAATCACATCACCGGCCTTTTGCAGAATTACCGTATCCCCAATCCGAACATCTAGCGTTTTTATCTGATCCTCATTGTGCAAGGTCGCGCGCGAAACCGTCGAGCCAGCCACCAAGACCGGCGTCAACACCGCCACCGGTGTGATCACGCCCGTTCGGCCAACTTGCAAGATAATATCTTCGACTTTGGTCGTTACCTGCTCGGCGGGAAACTTGAAGGCAATGCCCCAGCGCGGCGCTTTGCCGGTATAACCCAGCTCTTTCTGGTCGGCACTGGCCCGCACTTTTATTACCACCCCGTCAATCCCGTAATCTTCCTTGTCCTTCCTCTTTTGCCAGGTTTTCCAGAAGGCAATTACTCGATCAATCGTTTCGCAAGTTTTAAAATGCTTATTCACCTTGAAACCAAGTTTGGATAGGAGTTTAAGCTCTTCATCTTGGGTTTTCGGCAGAGGAAAATCTCCATCGGATAATTCGTAGATAAAACAGGATAATTTACGGCCCGCAACAATCCGCGGATCAAGCTGGCGAATCGTGCCGGCAGCAATATTGCGCGTATTCGCGTAAGGCGACCCGCCAATCGCTTTTTGTTCCTTGTTTATCCGTTCAAGCTCCTTTTTACCCATCCAGATTTCTCCCTCCACCACCAAATCAATAGGTTTCGGCAATGACAGCGGTACCGCTTCAATCGTCCGAACATTGGCCGTCACATCTTCGCCCACTGTGCCATTACCCCGCGTCGCCGCCGTTTTTAATTGGCCGTTTTCGTAAGTTAAGACGATTTTAAAACCATCAATTTTCAATTCGCAAACATAGTCCGGACGGTGGCCGAGCATTTTCGTCACTCGCTCGCCAAAGGCCGTCATGTCATCCGGTGAAAAAGCGTCATTAAACGACCACTGGGGAACCGTGTGCGTAATCTTGGTGAATTTGGCCAGCGGTTTCCCGGAGACGCGCTGAGTCGGTGAATCTGGGGTGATTAGTTCGGGAAACTGTTCCTCGATCTGCCGAAGCTCCTCTTCCAGGGTATCATAGGCCGTATCGGCAATCTCCGGTTTATCCAAAACATGGTAAAGATGCCGATGGTGCTCGATTGTTTTCCGCAACTTTCCTATTCGTTCCCTGGCCTCATTTTTCGTCATCTTTATCGTTTTTAGACACCCTTAAAACACCCTCAGTTTATCACAAATATGGGGCACTAACAGACCTTTAGGGGGTCGTCGGGGGAGGGTAACAATTCGGGTTGTCACTATAGACTGATTTAACCCGCCGCGGGTTATCTGAAGCCAGTTGCCCACATGGCACATTATAGCCTTCCGATTCGATCATAATCCAGTCGGCCGGGCAAGCGCTCGAATCGACAGTCACTGTCACCAAACTACAAAGACCACCGTGGGGGGTGTCCGGTTCAACAAGTTCCAGCTGAAATTTGGTCACCAACATGGTTGCTCCGACGGGGGTAGCCGGTTGTCGCAAAAGAAAGCCTCCTATTTGGGTGTTATCCGGACAGCCAATAATTGATTGATTGGACGGGGCGACAACCCCACCATTCTCATCTACTCGGCCGAAATAGTCGATTGCTTTCCAGTATTCGGCACAATCCTTTCCGGCAATAGCGGCAAAATAGGAAAGTTTCGCCCCGCGCGAAATTGACGAAAGAACCAATTGTTTCGTCACAATGTTCATTAGACTGACACCCATCACCAAAACAACAGTCGTAATGATTACGGCATAAAGGATAACAAACCCGCGAGATTGATTCTTTTTTATAGGCATTGGTGCAAAATGACTCGCGACAACACGATTACTGGCTTCTGCCACTCCCCCTTATACTGCCAGTGTACTTCCACCTTGACATCGGCCGCTCGAATATCAGCTTTGTCGTCGAGAAAAGGGTCGGGTGCGGAAGTGCCGGAATAAAGATTTTTCAGGGTCATTTTGCGATAATACGGCGTGGCTGCGTATTCTTCCCCTGTCGGTTGGTAGTTGCGGTAAAAACCGTTCGTCAATTTATATAAACGATAGCCACGCTCCGAGATGTCCGGATTGGAATTTCTGATGCTCCCATCAATCGAATCCACATCGCACTCCACATTGTTACAATCTTTCAGCGGACCAAGCCAACTGGTGGTATTTCTTAATTGCTCGGCCGTACAGGATTCGCCCTCGTTAAATTTAAGTTTGTTATTCCGTAAAATATTGTTCACCGCCTCAATTTCATCCTGAGCAAAAAAGGAAGCCGCGATTTGGTTTCGAGCGTAAGTATTGTCGGCATAGAATTTGGCCACCAAGGACAGTGGCCCAACCACTGAAATAAGCAAAATCGTGATTGCCACAAAGGTTTCGATCATGGTAAACCCCCGACCGGACATCTTTTTATTAGATTTTGAAATTGTCCTCTTCATTTTATTGCGACTGACTTTGCGCGACCGTCGTTTGAAAATCAAGCTGGGATGTCTCTCCCTTTACCGTCACTTCTGCCCGCACCATAATAACGACCGCTCGGTTTCGGAGAGCTGGGTTGATCGGACAGTAGATTGGATTACAAGCACTTTCGGTCATTTTCATTTCAATCACATCAATGTCGGTCGAAGTAATTGGTTGACAAGCACTGCCGGTAAGGCAATCACCGGTCCCGGCTCCAAAATTGCAACGATAAATCGCCATTTTGGGCAGACCATTCACCTCGAAGCTCCGGCGACAATATTCCAACCGTTGTG
>JAPLZN010000131.1 GCA_026395035.1 Candidatus Vogelbacteria bacterium
TATGAAAATATTATGTCTCTCGGCGTGAAAGGGGCCTACGAAGTGGCAAAAAAGAATTATGAAGATGCGTTAGCCTTGAACCCGGCTGGACCAGACATGAATTTGAATCTGGCCCGGTTAGAAATCGTGAACAAGAATCTAACGGGGGCGGAAAAGTATCTCGATGCGGCGCTAAAACAGAAAAAGGATTACATTGATGCAATTTTCCTACAATCTCAGCTCTATGTGGAGCGCGGTTATCTGGATTCGGCGATTACCCGGTTGCAATATGCCGCTCAGCTCGCGCCGAACGATCCCGGTATTCTTTTCCAGCTTGGCTACTTGAAGTATCGGAACGGCAATTATCGTGGTGCGGCGGAAGCAATGCAAGCCGCGGTCAACTTGGTGCCAAGTTACGCCAACGCTCTCTATTTCCTCGGTCTTTCGCTCGACAAGCTCGGCATGACCGACAAGGCGATTCTGGCCTTCCAGGCGATTCAACAGACCAATCCTGATAATGCGGATGTCGCCAAGGCGATCGCCAACCTAAAGGCTGGCCGTGATCCATTGGCTGGCGCTCCGGCGGAAGAGGCGAAAAAAGCGGAACCGGCAAAGAAATAATAAGGAACGATGAATGATGAATGACAAATGATGAATGGCTAGGGCAGATAGTCCCCCCATTCGGCGTTCATCACTCATCACTTATCATTCATAATTGATTCCGTGGTTAAGAAATTCTTCTCTATTATGCATAAAGAGTGGAGCGGTCTTCATGAGGCCGCTCTACTTTTGGGTCTATCGGCTTTGGCGTCTCAGATTTTGGCTCTGGTGCGAGATCATTTACTGGCCGGTCGTTTTGGAGCGGGTCAAACGCTTGATATTTACTATGCGGCGTTTCGCATTCCGGATCTGGTGTATGCCACGATTGCTTCGTTTGTCTCAGTGACGGTGCTGATCCCGTTTTTGATTCACAAAATCGAACAGCATGATAATCTGGCGGCGAAAAAGTTTATGGATTCGGTCTTTACCGTTTTCTGCCTGGTCATGATCGTCGTTTCCGCCGGGTTATTCTTTCTCGTTCCGTATCTGACCAAATTGACCGCGCCGGGCTTCTCGCCGGAAGCACAAAAAGAACTGGTGGCTTTTACGCGAATATTATTATTCTCGCCGTTCTTTTTGGGAATTTCGAATTTAATCGGTAGTGTGACGCAATCGCTACGGAAATTTTTCATCTATGCTTTGTCGCCCCTGCTTTACAACCTAGGCATCATTGCCGGAGTCCTATTCTTCTATCCACTCGTCGGCCCAACCGGCCTCGTCTGGGGCGTCGCCCTGGGGGCCTTGTTGCATCTCCTTATCCAGTTACCGGTCTTGATGGAGCACGGCTTCTTTCCCGGTTTGACCCTGGCGATTGACTGGCCGACAGTGGTGAAAGTGGTGAAAATTTCCCTGCCGCGGACGCTCACCCTGGCCACCAGCCAGCTGTCGATTGTAGTCCTGATCTCGTTAGCCTCCTTTATGAAAGCCGGATCGATTGCCGTTTTTAATTTTGCTTATAATTTGCAATCAGTACCGCTGGCAATTGTCGGCGTGTCGTATTCGGTGGCGGCTTTTCCGCAATTGACGAAACTTTTTGCGCGCGGGGAGAAAAAAGAATATCTGGCGGAAATCGGTAACGCGATTCGTCATATCGCTTTCTGGTCATTTATTTCCGCCGTGTTATTCATCGTCCTGCGGGCCCAGATTGTCCGCGTGATTTTAGGTGCCGGTCGTTTCGGTTGGGCCGAGACTCGTCTAACGGCCGCTTGCTTGGCAATCTTTGCCGTTTCGGTGGTGGCGCAATCGCTCTGTCAGTTGTTTGTGCGTGCCTATTACGCGACCGGTCGGACGCTCACCCCACTCCTCATCAATGTTTTTTCGGCGGGAGTGATTATTGCTTCTGCGTTTGGTTTTGAACGATTATTTGCTAGCTCCGTCTTTTTCCAATATTTCCTGGCCAGTTTGTGGCGCGTGGACAATTTGGCTGGGACGGCGATTTTGGTTTTGCCACTGGCTTTTTCTTTCGGTTTAATCGTCAACGCCGTTTTGCACTGGGTATTTTTCGAACGGGATTTCGCCAAATTGCCGGGCAATACCTGGCGCGGAGTGTGGCAAACTCTATCCGCTTCGCTCTTGGGTGGCGGTGCCGCCTATGTGGCACTCAATTTTGCCCAAGGTTTTCTGACCAGTCGAACTTTCTGGGGTGTTTTTGCCCAGGGCTTGCTGGGCGGTCTGGCCGGATTGTTTGTTTTCATTCTGATTTTAGTGTTGATAAACAATGAGGAGGTGCGGGAAGTCGGCCGGGCGCTGGGGACGAAGTTTTGGAAGACCAAAGCCGTAGCAGCAGAGCAGGAGACGCTGTAAACGAATGGCGGAGCACTGTATTGTCATCCCGGGCTTGACCCGGGATCCAGGTTCATATTTAACCACGAAGAAAGTTTAGCAATACTTTTTCCGGGTCGCTGTCTGGTGCTGATGCACCAGCGCTGCCTCTCGCGCCGTCGCGCTGCGAGACACCCGGCAAAAGTATTGCTAAACTTTCTGTACTCGCAAGTCCCGTTAAAGCTGTTGACTGCGGGCCTCTTTTCCAGCGAGAGGAAGGTAGTTAGGGAAAAGGTCTGCTCCGGCTTCGCAGTCTATCTATCGTCGGCGGTTCAGCCACCGCCGACGAGAATCATTTTTTCTGTGTCATCTCGTTGCCCCACCCGGGATCCAGGTCCGTTTTTTTGTTTGACTTAAAAGACCTGTTGTGGCATATTGAAAAGCAAATACCAAATAGGTATATTTTGATCTTACGGAGGTGGAATATGAAATGTTGCGAAAAGGAGTGTGGTGGCGAGGTCGACCTGGGTACGCCGATCATGGTTCAGACGGCGTGTGGTGGTCAGTTTGGCCCGACCCACCACTGCCTCACCTGTGGTCGCCTGCATTGGAAGGACGGAGGCGGAGTGTTAAACCGTGCGGGGGATCGGGCCTTCCGTGACAAGGAAGGCAAGGTTTATAACAAAAACGCCGCCGGCGAAGTGGAAGTGCTGGCCTAGTCTGGCTGGCACTGATGATTGGCCGGTTCGAGAACCTTCTCGAACCGGCCTTTATTTTTGGCCATTTTTAAGGTACTATTTGCCAATGGCCGAGCTGAAACGCATTCGCAATTTTTCCATAATCGCGCATATAGACCATGGTAAATCCACCTTGGCGGATCGGATGTTGGAAATTACCGGCACGATCGAGAAGCGTAAAATGAAAGAACAGGTGCTGGACTCGATGGATCTTGAACGCGAACGAGGC
>JAPLZN010000154.1 GCA_026395035.1 Candidatus Vogelbacteria bacterium
TAAGCAGAACTAATATGATCTATCTCGTTTGGGTTGCGCTTGTCTCCGGGTTGACCATTTCAACAATGGTTGGTGTTCGTCTGTTTGCTATCAAAAACGGGCGGCATACAGAATTCGAACAACCGGCTCTGTTTACCGCTATTCAAGAAAGGATCGATTGGTTGGCTGTCCTTCTTGTTCTCCTGTTTCGAGAGGGCTTGCGCTATCTTTCTATTCGCCTTCTGTATGGTGTTCGCAAGTTCGGATCTTATCTCAAGATTGCCGGCATTAAGATAGAAAAGCGTTTCGAAAAAGTGATCGACCTCGTTCATGGGAAAAAGGCTGTCGGCAAGAAGGGAGCAGTGTCATTCTTTCTCCGCGAAATTGCGGAACACAAAAAATCGTCGAAGACTAGAATTCCCAAGTAATCTGTTTTGCGTCGCTCGGCGCGATTTGGTAAACTAGCGCTATCAACATGGCGTGTTTGAGGTTAGTTTGTGCCACCTTAGCTCAGTTGGTAGAGCGACGCACTTGTAATGCGTAGGTCCTCGGTTCAAATCCGAGAGGTGGCTCATTTTTTTGGAATTATCCACCGTGTTGTATTCCAGTTGCAGGCTAGCAGGTGGTATAATTTGAGGATGAAAAAATGTCTTAGATGTGGCAAGGAATTTTCTTATAGGTATCAGAAGAAATTCTGCTCAAATAGATGTCAAATTGATTTTCAGTATGATACTTATATCGGACGGTGGAAAAAGGGGCTAAATAATGGAAGCCGAGGAATTGAAACGAAAGACATTTCTTTGCACTTGAAGAAGTATCTAGTGTTAAAATTCAAAGAAAAATGTTCCAAGTGCGGCTGGAGCGAGAAAAACCCTATAACGGGTAAGGTTCCGCTAGAAGTTGACCACATAGATGGAAATGCAAGTAATAATGCCGAAAGTAATCTTCGACTGCTTTGTCCCAACTGCCATTCCTTGACACCATTTTTCCGGAATTTGAATAAGGGTAATGGGCGAGTTTGGAGGAAAGATAAGTACATAAAGATAGAAAAATGAAAATCAACACAAAAAAGACCTATAAGATATACTGGCAACATGGCGCCCGCTATCCCTGGCTGGCTCTTTTCACCTTTCTGTCTGTTGGTTTAACGGCGGTGGTTAATGCTATTTACCCGCTTTTTTTGCGTGACTTCATTAACCTGCTGGCCAGTCAAAATGCGGATCGAGCCACGACTCTCGTCGCCTTGCGGCATACTCTTTTTATTATCGCCGGACTCTATTTGGCCAACTGGCTGTTCTACCGCATTCAACAGTTTACGGCGGCGATTTTTGAAGCGCGAGTAATCAAAGATTTGTCCGATACCTGTTTCAGTTATTTGCACAAGCACTCTTTCACTTTTTTCATCAATAACTTCGCCGGCTCGCTGGTAAAAAAGGTGAAATGGTTCACGGGGGCCTTTGAGGCGATAACTGATCAGGTTATTTATAATCTGGAGCCCTTGGTGGTGCAGATGGTTATTACGCTGGTCATTTTATTGCGCGTAAACCTGTGGATTGGTTATGCCATGATTGTTTGGGCGATATTATTTATTGCTTTCAATTGGTCATTCACCAAGTTCAAACTGAAATACGATTTGGCGCGCAATGAAACCGAAACCGAATCATCCGGTCTCTTGGCCGATACGATTGCCGGTCACAACAATGTTCGACTGTTTGGCGGTTATACGCGCGAGGTGGCGGCTTTTTCGGCCGTCAACGAGAAATTGCGTCGTTTGCGCATCATCACCTGGAATTACTTGGGTAACTCTATGGACGGTGTGCAGGCCCTCCTGTCTATTATTTTGGAGGTCGGTATTTTTTACTACGGCATTTATCTGTGGAACCTGGGCCAAATTACGGTTGGTGATTTTGTACTGATTCAAACCCTACTCATTGCCACCGTGGAGCGGATTTGGAATGTCGGCCGAATCGTGCGCACGGTGTATGAACGGATGTCCGATGCCGAAGAGATGACGGTTATTTTGGACACCCCGCATGACATCAAAGATATTCCGACGGCGAAAAAATTAAAAGTTAACAAAGGACAAATTGAATTTCGCGGGGTAACTTTCAACTACAATGAAACGCGGTCAATCCTGAAAGACTTTAATTTAACGATTACGCCCAACGAGCGGGTGGCGTTTATCGGTACTTCCGGCGCCGGTAAAACAACCATCATTCGTCTGATTCTGCGCTTACATGAATTAACAGCTGGTAAAATTCTGATTGACGACCAGAACATCTCCAAGGTGAAATTGGAATCGCTGTGGCAAGCTGTCTCGCTCGTACCACAGGATCCCGATCTCTTCCACCGCACACTTCTGGAAAATATCCGCTACGGCCGGCCGGACGCGACCGATGCCGAAGTGGAAATCGCTGCCAAGGCGGCCAATTGCCATGAGTTCATTGCCGGTCTGCAGGACGGCTATCAAACGATGGTGGGTGAGCGAGGGATTAAACTTTCCGGTGGGGAACGCCAGCGGGTGGCGATTGCTCGGGCGATTCTGCGGGGTTCGCCGATCTTAATTCTTGATGAAGCAACTTCTAGCTTGGATTCCGAATCGGAAAAACTGATTCAGGGGGCCCTGGCGAATTTGATGAAGGGCAAGACAGTAATCGTAGTGGCGCATCGTCTATCCACAATTCGCCAGATGAATCGCATTATTGTGATTGACGGCGGTAAGATTGCCGAAGAGGGAACGCACGACGCTCTGCTGGAAAAAACTGATGGTGTCTACCACCGCCTGTGGGAGCTCCAAGCCGGGGGATTTATAAAGTAAACAAAAACAAAAAGCCGGCTTTGAACAAGCCGGCTTTTTGTGTATAATTTCGCTATGTCTGAAATTGAGAAAAAAGGTCATCTGCACCCTCTGACCCAAGTAATTTGGGAGGTTTGCCAGGCCTTTCGTGAGATGGGTTTTGAGGTGGCCGAGGGTCCGGAGGTGGAAGACGAATTTCACAATTTTGATGCCTTAAATATTCCCGCCAATCACCCGTCTCGTGATATGCAGGATACATTCTGGGTCAAAGGCGGAAAGAACGTTCTCAGAACGCAAACGAGTGCCGTGCAAGTTCGTTATATGGAGGAAATGCTGAAACAGGGAAAACAGCCACCTTTTAGCATTATCGCCCCCGGTAAGGTTTTTCGAAACGAGGCGACCGATGCTCGCCACGAGGCGCAATTTCACCAGATTGAGTGTCTTTTGGTCGGTCAAGATATTAGTGTGGCTCACCTGAAAGGTTATTTGACGGAATTGTTTGCCAAGTTGTACGGCAAAGAAACGGAAGTCCGTTTGCGGCCCAGTTTCTTTCCTTTTGTTGAACCAGCTTTTGAAACAGATACACCCTGTTTGAAATGCACTAAGGACGGCAAAGCGGTAAAGGGTAATCAGTGCTCGTTATGCAGCGGTTCTGGTTGGATGGAAATGGGTGGATCAGGAATGGTTCATCCCAATGTTCTTAAGGCTGTTAACCTTGATCCGGAAATATGGCGGGGGTTTGCCTTTGGTTTCGGGGTGGATCGCTTGGCGATGCTCAAATTTGGGGTAGATGATATTCGCACTTTTTACGAAGGAGACTTGCGACTAATGAAACAATTTTAATTTATGCAATTTTCCTATAATTGGCTCCAAAAACATTTTGAGCAAAAATTGCCGACCCCAGCCGAAATAGAAGACGGTGTCATTTTTCATTCTTTTGAAGTGGAAGGTATCGAAAAAAAAGCCGATGATTCTTTATTGGAAATAAAAATTCTGCCGGATCGAGCCCACGATTGTTTATGCCACGAAGGAGTGGCCCGGGAAATTAGCGCTATTTTTAAGTTACCATTGAAGAATTGCGCCCCAAAAGATACCCCCGGTGTCCCGATTGATCGTCAGTTGGAAATAAAAATTGCCGATCCAAAATTATGCCGACGGTATATTGGACGGTTGATCGAGGGGATAAAAGTTGGTGAGTCGCCGGCTTGGCTTAGAGAAAAACTGGAGGGGATTGGTCAGCGTTCGATCAACAATATTGTTGACGCGACCAACTATGGTTTGTGGTGAATTTGAACCCCAGCGTTTTGGTGATCACTGATGATGTTGGACCGCTCGCTATTGCCGGTATCAAGGGCGGTAATCGAGCGGAAGTGGATGCCAACACTAAAAATATTATTTTGGAATCGGCCAATTTTGATCCGGTCAATATTAGAAAAACCAGCGCCAAAATTGGAATCAGGACAGAGGCTTCCAAGCGTTATGAAAATGAATTGACTCAAGAGCTGGCTTTACCGGCGATGGATACATTAACCGAGCTTTTGTCCGAAAGCGCCGTTGTTGCTGGAACCAAGATTGGCGCGAAGATTGATATTTATCCTACGCCGGCGATTGGGTGTCAGATCAAGATAAGGCCGGCAGAGATATCGTCCATTTTGGGAGTCTCTGTGCCAGAAGAGGCGATGATCGATATTTTGGAACGGTTGGATATCAAGGTAGAAAAAAATGGTGACGGGTTGAACCTGGAAATTCCTTTCCGACGGATTGATTTGGCCGTGAAAGAAAATATCATGGAAGAAGTCGGCCGAATTTACGGTTACGACAAGATCGGAAGTCAACTGCTTGATCTAAAAGCCAATAAGCTAGCGGATCCCGTTCTGGAAAAGAAAATGAGAGTTGCCGATAAGATAAAGGAAATATTGGTTGGTGTCGGATTTTCCGAAATTTACGGCTACGCTCTGGTGGCTAAGGGTGATATTGAACTGGAAAGTCCGTTTGCCAGCGATAAGGGATTTTTACGTAATAATTTGGCCGATTTTATCAACGATCGACTGGCCTTTAATTTACCGAACAATTTATTTGATAATGAGCCGGTGAAAATTTTTGAAATTGGCCAAGTGTTTGCTGGTGGCGGGGAGCGTGCCAGTTTATGCTTTGGTATTGCCTACAAAAAGCAGAAAAAAATAAAAGCGGAAGAGGTGAGAGAGGAAGTATCTCAGGTTGGTGCCAATATCTTGCGGGTGCTGGCTGCCGATGATTTTGTTTGGGATGTTAATATTTCCGAATTGCCTGCTTATGGCCAAGATTGTTTACTGGCAACCGTTGAAGTGTCTCTTAATGAGTTGATTAGTCGCGCTGGTGAGTTTGTCTCACCGGATTTGACCCCGTTTATTGGCGGTCTGGGTGCCGGCGGAAGTAAGCGAGGCGGAGGTAATGACGGTTATAAAAAATAGCGCCGGAACACTCTTGTTTGACGGGCCGGTGCAATTTGACCGCTTTGAAAAGGATGGGAGAATATCACTCGCTTTCCGCCAGGTATTTCAATCATACGACAAAACTCTTTCCGATGAAGAGGTGAACGGAATTATGGATAAGGTAATTGCGGCGCTGGAGGGGAAGGGGTGGGAGGTACGCAAGTAATTATAAATTTCAAATTAAAAATTAAAAATGAAATGCCGGGTTAAAACCTTGCATTTTTGTTAACAAAAAACCGCCAGCCGTCCGTTTGTCCCATTAGGGTGACGAACGAACGACTGGTCGGATGTTATTTGCTTTTTGGAGCAAAGATGAGCCAAACTCCTGCCTCAATGGGTAAGTTGGCGGGGAGAAACCTCAGGCCACCATCGCGGTATGCAAGCGGGAACCATTTGTCACCTCTCGGATCAGTCCATCCATCATCGGCGATAAGTACCTCTGTGGAAAAATTAATTGCCGAGAATTTTCTTTGGAGTGCTTGTATCCACTGACCTTCAGGGATGGATTCGTAGCCGTACGTCTTCCTTAAGTAGTCAATAACCCCATTGAGGCGAACATGAAAACCAACCTCTACGAGCATGAAACGACGTTTTTTTCTGCCATAGACCGTTTGGCCCCAAAACTGCCAATCCGTAGGATTTTGGCCCGAATTTTTGAGCAGTTCCAAGGGTTGGTTTTCGGGGATGTGGCTATTAAACTCAAGTTCAAAAATCTTTCCTACCTCCGGACATTATTTAATCCTCCTGTCTGCAATTTCTATTCTGAACTATAGCACTATTAGAAATAAAGTCAAGGTGAAATTTCGCGAAAAAAGTCGAATTTTGGACTCAAAATTATCCACCTAAAAGCTTCAAAAAACGCTGGTATTTTAAGCGTGAAAATGGTAAAATTGACTCACTATTTTAGAATGCAACGGGCTCCAAAATTGTCATTCCGGGCTTGACCCGGAATCCAGTTAAGTAGTAAGGTCTGAGACATGAAATGGATCCCGGCTCGGGGGCCGGGATGACACAAATACAAGGATTCAAATACAAAAAAATGGCAAAAGATAAAGAAACCGAGCGGGGGGTTGGGCATCGCTATGATGCGGAATCCATTACCGTCCTGGAAGGTTTGGAGCCGGTGCGCAAGCGTCCCGGCATGTATATCGGTTCTACCGGCCCCGACGGCTTGAACCACCTGATGGTGGAAATTTTTGATAACTCGCGCGACGAGGCGATGAATGGTCATTGTACCGAGATTGAAGTGGCGCTTTTGCCGGGCGATCAGGTGCGCGTGGTAGACAACGGTCGCGGTATTCCGGTAGACATTCACAAAAAAACCAAAGTCTCGGCGTTGGAAACGGTCATGACTACCCTGCATGCGGGCGGTAAGTTTGGTGGTGATGATTACAAAATTTCCGGTGGTTTGCATGGTGTGGGCGCTTCGGTGGTGAACGCGCTGTCGTCCTGGCTCAAAGCGGAGGTTCATCAAAACGGCGGGAAGTATGCGCAAGAATACAAAACAGGCAAAAAACAGTATGCGGTCAAGAAAGTCGGTCCGTCCAAATTGCACGGTACGGTTATTACCTGGCAATCCGACGCGACCATCTTTTCCGAAGTTGTTTACGATTGGGAACGGGTGATCAATCATTTGCGCGGACAGGCTTATTTGGTTAAGAACTTGCGCATCCGTGCCATTGACGCGCGCGGTTACGAGGGCAAGATTGATTTGGATAAAATTTTCTGGCTGTCGGAATTGAAGTTGGAGGTGCCGTCCAAAACTTTCTATTTTGAAGGTGGCTTGGTGTCGCTCATCAAATTTTATAATCAGCACGACAAGCCGATTCAGCGCGATGTTTTCTATGTGGACAAAGAGGCGAATAATGTTCAGGTGGAAGTGGCGCTTCAATACATTGACGATATTGACGCGAAAGAGGTGAGTTATACCAACAACACCGTCACACCGGAAGGCGGGATGCATGTCACCGGTTTTCGCACGGCGCTGACGCGTACGCTGAACGACTACGCGCGCAAAAACGGCTACTCCAAAGACAGTGAAGAAAACTTTACTGGCGATGATGTACGCGAGGGTATGACAGCGGTGATCTCCGTCAAAATGCGCGATCCGCAATTTGAAGGTCAGACCAAGGGCAAGCTCGGTTCGGTGGAGGCGCGCGGGGCGGTGGAAACAGTCTTTGGCGAGGCATTTGCCCTCTATTTGGAAGAGCACCCGGAAGATGCCAAGCAGGTCATTAGTAAGTCTATTTTGGCGCAAAAGGCGCGCAAGGCGGCCAAGGCGGCCAAGGATAGTATCTTGCGCAAGGGGGCGCTGGAGGGAATGACTCTGCCGGGCAAACTGGCTGATTGCCAATCGCGCAACGCTGAAGAATCCGAAGTATTTATCGTCGAGGGAGATTCCGCCGGGGGGTGCTGGGACGGTGATACCGAAGTTGCTTTAACTGATGGACGAAATCTGTCATTTAAAAAATTAGTGTCAGAAGACAAGCAAGGTAAGAAAAATTATTGTTATACTCTTGATGATAATGGATCGGTAAAAATAGCCGAGATAAAAGATCCTCGGCTTACCAAAAAAGCAGCCGAAGTCATTAAGGTGGTACTGGACAATGACGAGAAACTGGTTTGTACTCCGGACCATAAGTTTCGTTTGGCTGATGGGTCATATGTCGAAGCGCAAAAACTCACGACCGAGATGAACCTTGCGGTACATAAGGAAAGTGTAAAATTCGTCGAGACAAAGAAGGTCGACGAAAAGATTGATGTTTACGACCTGGAAGTCGAAGGAACGCATAATTTTGCGTTGGCCTCTGGCGTGTTTGTGCATAATAGTGCCAAACAAGGACGCGATCGGCGCATCCAGGCCATTTTGCCGCTCAAGGGTAAGATTTTGAATGTGGAAAAAGCTCGGTTGGATAAGATGCTCGCTTTTGCCGAAATCAAGGCGCTGATTATTGCAATGGGGGTGGGGATTGGCGATCAAATGGATTTGTCCAAATTACGCTACTACAAAATGATCATCGCGACCGATGCCGATGTAGACGGCGCGCACATCCGCACGTTGCTCCTGACTTTCTTTTTCCGTTACTATCCGCAATTGATTGATGACGGGCGTATTTTTATCGCTCAACCGCCACTCTATAAATTGAAGAAAGGCAAGGAACAGCGCTACGCTTATTCCGATGAGGAAAAAAATCGTTTTGTGAAGGAAATGGGCGGCGAGACGGTGGAAGGGGAAGAGGGTGAGGAAAGTGAGACCGAGGAAGAAGATGAGGAGGTGGTGGTTAAGAAGGCATCTAAAATTTCTATTCAACGCTATAAAGGTTTGGGCGAAATGAACCCGGATGAGTTGTGGGAAACAACGATGCGTCCCGAAACGCGCGTGCTCAAACAGGTACATGTGGAAGACGCGGAAAAAGCCGACCAAACTTTTGATATTTTGATGGGTCACGAAGTGGAACCGCGCAAGATCTTTATCCAAACTCACGCGAAGCTGGCGAATTTGGATGTCTAGAACAATTACAAATGATGAGTGATAAGTGATGAATGAAAATGCGGAATCAAATCCGCATTTTTGTTTTCCCCTCCTGCCCGAGGAGGGGCGGGACGCAGTCCGGGGTGGTGGGAGTAGTATTCTGTCGTCCGAAGCAATCTTGTTGTTCTGGTCGTTACAGTGCGGATTGAGGCCGGCAAGGTGTGCTAATTTTAGCCCTAGAAATAGGGCTTTTTTAGCGTCGGTATAAAGATTGACATTTTGGCTGGATATGCTATAATAGAAGATAGGTTAGTTTTGTTGAAATATTCCACTTTCCCCGTGGAAAACCCCTTTGAAAATCGCCCAATACGGGCAACCCTGAGGAGGGTACTACAATGACGGCGCTTTTTACGGTTCTCAAGTACTCCGCGATTATCTTCGCGGTCATCAGTCTGATTCTCGGCCTGCGCTGGCTCATCCTGCGCATGGCGAAAGCATCGCCCGGCGGGCCACCGCCGTTGGAAAAGACAGAAGAAACGGCGGTGCAAACTTTCGTTCCCGAAACCCGCGAGAAGGAGGCCTCCATGAAGGTGGCCAGGACGGTCGTCATCTGGTTCGTCCGAAAGATCGGCGGCCTGGTCAGTTTTGTGTGGTGGGTTGCTCGCCCTGTGCTGGCAGTTATCGGGCTCGTAACCTGCCTCGCTGGTTTGACTCTCTGGTGCTTTAGTCACCGGGGTTATATCAAAGTCGAACTACCGTACCAAACTGTCGTGGTCAATACCTCGATCAATCAGCGGAGTGCGGATATCCCACCCGCGACAGACTTGGTTATGAAGCCGGCATTACCTGGGTTTTCGTACAGTAACGATGCTGAGTTATTGGCGCCATTTCCGATCTTCTTTCCGTCCCCGAATGCGACAGAGGAAGAAAGGGTGGAGTGGCGAAAAGAAATGAATCGTAAGGGAGATGAATATAATATACCTTACGATCAACTTCTTAAAATGATTGCCTATGCGCGTGAGCGCCAAGTCGATCTGCCGAATCCGCCTCCGCCGAAAGGTGTGCCGGATGACGTACCGCTTGAAGACCGACGCGGAGAGGATGCTGGCAAAAAGATTGCCGTCAACCCGGAGGCCGTCGCCAAACTGCCACTCAAGGTGGCGAACGCCGGAAAGAAAAAATACTGAACCTTGGAAACAAAACGCGTGAGAGACAGGATGTCTCTCACGCGTTTTCATTTGACCGAAAGGTCTAAATCAGGTAATCTAGCTCCGGGAGGAACTTAAAATGGCACGCTTGTATCCGTATTTGCTGGCGCTCTTTCTGTCGGTGGCGATACTGTGCGGACTCCTAACGGCTTGGCTCGGCAACAGCAAGCTGTCAGCGCAAGACCTCCGGTCTTCATTAAAAACACCGCTAGGTCGGAAAGTATTCGCGGTTGCAATCATCCTGTTCATTTTGGTGCTGCTGCTCAATTATGCGATGTGTCGCAATCTATAAAGCCCATAATTTTCCGGAGGAAAATTATGGGCTTTCGTTTTTTACCAAACTATAATGAGCGCCGCGAATATATAATTTAATACCATCGACAATTAAGGTCTGGACACCAGGATTGAAAAATTTTGAGCGAGACGAAGAGAAAAATTAGAGCTGTACCGAGGTACCGCGAGAATTTTTCTCAAAGTCGTAGCCGAAATTTTCAATCCTTGGTGCTAAGAAGTTAATTGGAGATGGTATAAGTATCCGCCTCGGGCGGATAACGGCTGCCACCAAGGTCTACTTTCGTTCCTTAATTTCTTCCGTCAGTTTGGTGATAAAATCAGCAGTACTCATCTTTTCACTTCCACCTTCGCGTTTTTCGGCCGTAATCATTTTCTCTTCTTCTTCTTTGGCTCCGATTACCAGAATATACGGCGGTTTTTGGACTTTGGCGTTGCGAATCTTTTTGCCGAGGGTTTCATTGGATTCATCCAGCTCAACTCTAATACCCGCTTTCTTTAGAGTGTCTGAGACGACTTTGGCGTAGTCGAGTTGTTTATCAGAGATCGGTAAGACTATTACCTGTACGGGCGAGAGCCAAACCGGGAAATTACCCGCGGTGTGTTCAATTAAGATGCCGATGAATCTTTCTAGTGAGCCGTAGATGACACGATGTACCACGACCGGTGTTTTCTTTTGTCCATCTCGGTCAGTGTATTCCAAGTTAAATCGTCGGGGAAGCTGGAAATCAAGCTGAAGCGTTCCCAGTTGCCAATCGCGTCCCAAACAATCTTTCATTACGATGTCAATCTTTGGCCCGTAAAAGGCGCCATCGCCTTCCGCGATAATATATTTTTTACCGGATCGTTCCAGGATTTTTTTAAGTTCGGCTTCGGCTTTATCCCAAACCTCTTTTTCTCCCAGGAAACTTTCTGGTCGCGTGCCAAGACGAAAGGAATATTCCAGACCAAAGATACCGTAAAAATCTTTGCAGATTTGGAAAATATGCTCGTATTCATCGCCAATCATGTCTTCCGAGATGAAGTTGTGCGAATCGTCCTGCTGAAAAGATCGGACACGGAGTAAGCCGTTTAAAGTGCCAGAACGTTCGTAGCGATGTAGGCGGTCCGTATCAGACAGGCGTAGGGGCAAATCTTTGTAACTGACTTGCCTAGATTGAAAAACAACCATCGCATTCGGGCAATTCATCGGCTTAATACCATAGACTTCATTTTCACCCATATCGGCAATGAACATATCATCCTTGTAATGGTCCCAGTGTCCGGAAATTTTCCATAGGTCGGATTTATTTACCAGTGGGCTGGAAATTTCCTGATAGCCCAGTTTCTGGTGCTCAACGCGCCAGTAATTTACCAATTCGTTATAAAGAATCAGACCTTTTGGCAACCAATAAGGCATTCCCGGGGCGGTCTCATGGAACATAAATAATTCAAGGTCGTGGCCGATCTTTTTATGATCTCGCTTCTTGGCTTCTTCAATTTGAGTTTCGTAGGCCGTCAATTCTTCCTTGGTGGCAAACGCTAACCCGTAAATACGGGTGAGCATTTTATTTTTCTCATCGCCCTTCCAATAAGCGCCAGCCAGCCGTTCCAGCTTGAATGAACCGGACGCGATTTCACCGGCGTCTTTAATGTGCGGGCCGGCGCACAGATCCAGAAAATCATCATTACGGAAAAAGGTCAGTTTTTCACCTTTTGTTTCCAGTTCGCCAATCAATTCCAATTTGTACGGTTCGTCTTTAAAATAGTTTTTGGCTTCCGGTACAGACAATTCTTCCGAATTGAAGGCCACTTTTTTATTGACAATACTAAACATTCCCTTTTCCAGCGCCTTCAAATCATCCGGAGTCGGCGCCGGTCCGTCGGAAAAATCAAAATCGTAATAAAAGCCGTTCTCGATTGCCGGGCCGATTCCCAGCTTGGCGCGCGGGTATTGCTTCTTAACCACGGCCGCCAAAATATGCGCGAGCGAATGGCGAATTTGTTCGATTGATGCCATATGTTTTTTGAATGTCATTGCGAGGGACTCCGAAGCAATCTGGGAATTTATCCCCTCCTTTTTAAGGAGGGGTGGTCGTAGACCGGGGTGGTTGATTAAATCTTTAAGCAGATCACAC
>JAPLZN010000128.1 GCA_026395035.1 Candidatus Vogelbacteria bacterium
GGCCAGGATTTCGGTCGGGGCCAGGTAGGCGACTTCATAGCCGGCATTCACTACGGCGAAAGCGGTGGTAGCGGCGACGGCGGTTTTTCCGGAGCCGACATCGCCCTCCAAGAGGCGAGTCATCGGCTGGCCGCCGCGGAAATCGGCGCAAATTTGGGCGATGGCTTTTTTTTGCGCGCCAGTCGGTTCAAACGGAAAGCGATCGAGAAACTCTTTTATTTTGGCCGATTCGTCGGGGATAGTGAATGACGGATTACTTTGGTAGGCGGTCTTGTCTTGCAGGCGTTTCAGTTGTAAGTAAAAAATTTCTTCGAAGGCAAACCGTTTGCGGGCCGCGGCCGCGTCGGCGGATCGTTTTGGCGAATGGATCCAATACAGGGCCGTGGCCAGTCCCGGTAAATTATATTTTTTCAAAATATCCACGGGCAAGGGGTCGGTCAGCTGGCCGGCCAGACCGGTTTTCAAAATCGTTTCGATATGGTAATAAAACCAGCCGGATGATAGTCCGCGAGTTTCCGGGTAGATGGGAACCAAAAAAAGATTTGGCTCATCATCTTGTGAGAACAGAGAATCCTTAGCGGCCGCTGGTGGGGGAGTTTCGCGCACATCCGGATTGGCCAAATAAAGTTCGCCTTTGCGCTCCGTTACTTTACCGCGAAATTCACCGAAATGGCCTTCGGGAATTTTCTTGGCCATATAAGCCTGATGAAACCAGACGGCTTTAATCGGACCAGTACCGTCATCGAGCAGGACTTCCGCCATCGGAATTTTACTCTTCCAACCTTTGAGCGTTTTGGCGGAGAGGACTTTGGCATAAATGACGGCGTCTTCGCCCACGGCGAGGTCTTTAATATTTTTAACCAGCCCGGGTTCTTCGTAGCGATTGGGGAAATAAAAAAGAAGATCGTGGGCAGAGACGATTCCGAGTCGCTTAAGCGCCGCTTTTTGCAGAGGATTGAAACGAAAATGCTTCTCCAGCGGGGAATTGGGTTCAAACTGGCTGTCCATTGTGGTTATAGTATATCGCAAATGATAGGCTAAGGCCCATACTTCGGCCGGGCACGGATATTCTCTTGCTGGCGAATTCCTCCGCTCGCCAATCAAGAAAATAATCAAGTCACTCGCTCGGCTCCCGGCGAACTCGCGATGAATACATCGCTCAAACAGCGCCTCCCGCCGACTCGCTTCTTGTCATTTTCTAATTGGCTGCGCGAGGCCCGCCGGAGTGTGGGTCCTTCGCCTTTTTGCGGGAGGAGGTAGTTGGGGAAAAGGAACGCCAGCCGGGGAGGATAAACCGGCTGGCGTGCTGGCGAAACCGACTGTTTAGTCACAGTCGGTGATGGGGAATAGAGTTAAATTAGTCCTTCGAAATCTTCGTAATTCAGAGTAATCTAAATTCCAATCTCGACATAGCCGATAACCTTGGCTCGCAAAATTTGCGGGGAAGTGGTAGAAGTGCTGGGTTCGAGAAATAGGCGCAAGCGAAAGCGTTGGCCCAGATGCAGGTATTTGCCGGCATCGCTGTAGACAATCATTTGTGTAGAAAGCATTGGTGTTTCCGGCGAAGAAGGTCCGGCGCTGTCGATAATAATCGCGCTATCGCGTTCCGGACAGATTCGGCAATCGGCACCTGTCGGGCAAGCCAGACAGTCATATTTACCGATGATATAGGCATCAGTGACAAACGAGGATCCGGCGCGACCGGTTTCTTTGATTGTTGGCACGGTGACCAGGGAAACCTTTTCTTCCGTTCCGAGCGCGGCGTTTGCCGGTTGCGAAGCTTTGGCACCGATGACAAATAGAGTTGCCAAAACGATCAGTATGGCGAGAGCGATTGATGATTGTTTGGCGCGGGGAGGCATTTATTTAATGATGGATGAAGAGTGATGAGTGACAAGTGAAATTACTAAACATGTTTCAATACAAAGAAAAGACCGATGGGGGAATAGATCGGAGTCATATACATTCATTATATAGCATTAACTTACTGAACAGAAGTTGAAAACATCAATCTCTATTTTTACTGCTGGATGGCGCGGGCGGTAAAGAGTTCGACCGGCGCGTACTGGTCGGTAAACGGGACGGTTTGTGAATCGAGTTCGTAGGTGCTGGTGGCATAGGCAAGCATGGTCGCAAACCGTTCGCTGGGATTGGTCGGTAGGGTCGTTGGTTTTTTGAAAGCGAGTAGAGTGATATTCTGAACCGAATCATCCGGAGCGTTAGGAGAGGTGGGGATGGCGTAAACGGACGGGAAAATTTCTCGATAGGTGGCGAGCTCGGCTTGGAAGAAGCGACTCTTCGGTCCCCGCCAGCTGGCGATGATGTTTGTTATCACCAGCCCGTTGTCGGTGAGTCGGGAGCGCATCGCGGCGACCGCTTCGCGCGTGGTGAGCTGAATCGGCGCAAAGACCGAACGGAAGGCGTCAATCATAATCGTATCGTACGAGTCCGTTGTGCTATTTAAAAACCGCCGCCCGTCTTCATGGATAATCTTAAGCCGGGGATCAGCGGTCAAGCCGAACCAGCGTTTGGCCAGGGCGGTTACGCCCGGATCAATCTCGACGACATCGATCGTGGCTTTCGGGTAGCTCCTTAAGTAAGCTTGCGGAAAAGAATAACCGGCCCCGCCGATCATGAGAGAATGCCGTGTTTCGGGCGTCCACAGTTCCAGCAAATGATAGTATTTTGTGTATTCGAATAGCAATTCTTCACTGTCGAGATAGCGGCCGGACTGGACGCTAAATGGGTCGGCCTGAAAAAAACGAACCGGCCGTCCGGCCGGGTTTAACATCGTGAGGATCCGCACTTCGTCGTACAGAGTTCCTTGGGCCATGATCCCCATTTTTTTCTCAAGCCGTTCGAAATTGATGGACACCAAGATCGAGGCGGCGAAAAGAAAAATTCCGATCCAGATGAGCCCGCGCGGGATGCGACGCGACAGGAGGAAGGCGGTCAGGGCGAGCAAGACCGCGATTGAAAGCAGAATTGTGTTTAGCCGAAAATAGAGAACCAGAAAAAAGCCGGCGGCGAAAGTGCCGGCAATACTGCCGAGGGTCGAGATAGCATACAGATTACCAACGGTTCGACCGGAATTGGTCAGCGAGTCGAGTTTCAGTCGAGCGGCGTACGGTGAAACCATACCTAAAAGAACGGCCGGGATGGCAAAGAGGAAGATCGAAGCAAGAATCGACGACAGGCGAATTCCTAGTGGTGCGCCGGCCAGCAGATAGTAGAGAATGAAATTAACGATTACAATGAGCGCGCTCCAAATGCCGGACAGAAAGATTATCTGAGCGAGAAAAGCCTCGTTCGTTCCGCGATCAGCCACCTTGCCACCCCACCAGTAGCCCACGCTCATGGCGCCCAAGATTACCCCGATCAGCGAAGCCCAAGTGTAGATCGTCGAACCGAGATAGGGAGCAACCAGTCGTGAACCCAAGAGTTCGAGGGCCATCAGCGCCGCCCCGCACAGAAAAACGGTGATCTCCAGCCGATATTTTTTAAGCATAGGTTCATTATATACTATGACCGCTTCATAAATCCAACGGTGGATAATTTGGATTTTTTGTGTATAATATTGCTGTTGTATTGGAGAGGTGGCTGAGTGG
>JAPLZN010000027.1 GCA_026395035.1 Candidatus Vogelbacteria bacterium
TGGCGCTGGGCACTGCGCTCGTCTTCACTCGCTTGTTGCCGCCGTACCCGGATATATAAATCGCGCCTCGAACTGCATCCAAATCCGAGATTTCTAAAACATCAATTCAATAGCTGAGAAAGCGGTAAGCAGTAAGCAAAACATTTTAAAAAAGAAAACCGTTAAGACAAACTTGTCTTAACGGTTTTTCGATTGACTTGATTTAAGAAGGAGCACTTTCTTCCCAGAAAGAAACAGGAGACAAACAGAGAAATGGGAACGCCATCCCGTTATTTGTTCCCGAACCATCGGGTCAGCCAACCTGATGCTACCCGCCACCGCTTCCCATACCTGCAAGAGCTCACCGACCGCCGGTTCGGGGCTTACGACAAAGTCCAGGACGACCCCACAGCGCGGAGGATACCATTCTTCAGACAAACCTCCCTTGCGCCACTCGCATTTGAAGTCGCGACAGCCTTCGGGTCTGGCTGGATAAATACGGCACCCTCGGCCCGATTCGCACTGCTCGCACCATTTCCCGGGCGGTTTGTCGATGGCAAACACGGCATGGGTCAAACAGCAAGCCGTACATTCTCCACACTTTCGCTCAATGTTATCGGCCATAACGACCTCGCTTTCTGCCCAGACTCTAAGCCAAAAGTCTAAGCTAGTCAAATAAAAAAAGGCTACCAACTCGAGGTCGGTAGCCTTTTGAATCGGGCCGAACTGGATCAAAACGGACTGCGGATGACCAGCGGTTTTTGGGGAACCAAATCATAACCGACGAAGAGATGTGGGTCGCCGAGTGCTATCCGGAAACACAGGGAGCGATTCCGACTCTCTGGCCATCGCCTCGCCGTACTCGCGGAAAAGCTCTTGCAGAGGAATCACGGTCTTCTCCTCCAAGACGAGAACTCTTGTCCGGCGGTAAAATTCCCTTTTGATCGTCTCGGCCTTCCGCGACCTTCGTCCATCTTTCTTTTGAGCCATAATTCACCTCCAACTAAGCTGTCCCATTTCTAGCACAACCCACCAATCCTGTAAACCAAATCCCGCCCCGGATTTTCCGGGGCGGGATTAGTTGAGTTTATACAATCTACTATCTACAAAATACTATATATTAACTTATGATGAAAGGCATTAACGCCATAAACCGCGCCCGCTTAATGGCGGTCCCCAGCTTACGCTGATGTTTGGCGCAAATTGCGCTTTTGCGATGATTGATAATCCGGCCGTGGGTATCGATGAACGGCTTAAGGGCCTCAACATCCTTATAGTCGATTTCTCTTATGCCGTTCTGACAGAAATGACATTGTTTATTATTTGGCATTGTAATTTTGGATTAACACAAGTTAAACATACGAATCTACGAATGGTACCAATCTACGAATGGCTACGAATGTTCAAATGCTACATTCGTAGCCATTCGTTTCATTCGTATAATTCGTATATTGGTATGTTTACCTAGAAAGGAATATCGTCAGGATTGATATCTTCCGTCGGATACTGTATCCCCTCAGATTCCGGAGCGGGTGCCGACTGGGGCATTTCCCCCGCTACCGCCTGTCCACCGGCCGGAGCACTACCGGCCCCCGAGCCACCCCCAAACGAGGTGCCGGCCGGAGCCGGTCCAAACTGGAAGTTGTCGGCGATAATCTCGGTCCGATATTTCTTTTGCCCGTCGGCCGCATCCCAACTTCTAGTCTGCATCCGTCCCTCCACCAGCGCCGCGCGCCCCTTTTTGAGGTACTGGGCGATGGTGCGGGCCATCGGACCAAAAGCCACAATGTTATGGAACTGGGTATCTTCTTTCTTTTGCCCGTCCTTGTCTTTCCAAGTGCGCGAAGTAGCAATGGAAAAATTAACGACCGGCGTCCCCGACGGCAGAGATTTCAACTCCGGGTCGCGAGTCAGATTACCATAAACGATGGCCTTGTTGAGATACATATTTGAGAAAGTTACAGGTCAAAAGTCAAAAGTCAAAAGTAAATACCAAGACTTCTAACTCTAACCGATTGGTAATATCACCAAGTCAATGATATCACAGACACTGAAGCGGCCAAATATCGACATCCAACCGACTTCTTTGTCAGATTATCAGGCCTTCGGGGTTTCAAGCAATCCTTCGATCTCTTTATCGATCTGCTCGGAGGACATCTCCTCACCCTTCTCCACCTTCTCACCCGGGGTAAACACCGGCTTCGCCCAATCGCGTCTTATCCCGCGCGGGATAACGATACGATCGGAATTCTTCGGAATGATTACCACCAGGAACCTGATCACATTGCCGTCTTTCTCGATGAGCTCCTTTTGGGTCCGGATTTTCTCCGGGGAGATCTTGAATTTAACGGCGGCGAAATAAGCTTCCTTAAAGGAGCTTTTCTTGTTATTAATAAACTTGGCGACTGGATAAGCCAGAGTGCGCATCTTGGGGGCGTGCTTGACTACAATCTCGCCTCCCAGATCCAAAACCCAAGCCTGATACATCGCCTCTACGGTCTCTTCCACCTTTTCCAGGGGAAGAAACGGCGAAAGAAGGAAGCCTACTTCGTAGGTCTTCAGTTCCTTCGCTTCTAACTGGTCATTTTCCACGGGGACAGCTTATCAGGAAAAATCGTGAAAGTAAAGACTAAACCCCGAACATCTGTCGAGCATTTTGGACCGTGATCTCGTCCATTTTCTCTTTCGGAATCCCCTTCAATTCAGCCAATTTCTTCACCACCTCAGCCACATAGAGCGGTTCACACCGTTTTCCCCGATAGAGCGCCGGGGCCACGAAGGGCGCGTCGGTTTCGGCCATAAGCATATCTAGCGGTGTATTTTTAATTACTTCGTCATACTGATTGGCAAAAGTGATCACCCCAGTAAATGACAGGGTGAAACCCAACTCCAAGCATTTTTGCGCTACTGCCCAATTCCCCGCAAAAAAATGAAAATCTCCACGCAACTTTTTACCAGCTTCTTTTTTATATTCGTTTAAAATCTCTATGGCGTCTTCATAGGCATCCTGATTACCCTCGCTCGCCCGACAATGGATCATCAACGGCTTATTCAAACTCAACGCCAATTCGATATGTCTTCTGAAAAGTTCTTTCTGATTACTTTTAACTTTTAACTCTTCACTTTTAACTATTCTATAGTATTCCAATCCGCATTCCCCCACCGCGACCACTTTCGGGTCATTAGCCAATTCAACCACTTCATTCCAGGCCTCGTCAGACAGATCCGCCGCGTCAGTGGGATGGAAACCGACGGTTGCCCACACTCCTTCCGGCACAGAATTCGCGATTTCTACTGCTTTTTTGGAACTGGCCAAATCGGCACCCACCGTAATCGTCCAGCAATCTGCAGTCAAAGTGCGATCCAAAACCTCCGGCCAATCTTCATTGAAAGCCGATAGGTTCAAATGTGAATGAATATCAAACAGTTTCGGTTCCATATTTTTTGCATTGTCATTCCCGCCGGAGTTTATCTTGAGTACTCGAAGGGCGGGAATGATACAGAAGATTAAATTTCCATCAGAATGACGCTCGCTATTCCCAAGACAATTCCAAGTTTATTGACAAGAGATAGATTCT
>JAPLZN010000046.1 GCA_026395035.1 Candidatus Vogelbacteria bacterium
TTAGCGATAAAGAGGTAGTGAATTTTGGTTCCCGCGTAGGGGTAGTCGTTCTTGGTGATAGTCCAAAATTTACCCTTTCGTTCAACGGGGGAAGTATGGTATTTAGCGAGGTGTTCGGGACAAAATAGGCAGACCCCGTCTTTTAGGGCTTGCTTCATATTTTTCCGTTGATGTTCTCCGCGCGCGTGGGCCAGGGTGCAGAAGGGTTTTTTAATCATGGCTAGAGCATAGCATTTCCAGGGCTAGAATTTCAACAAAAAAATCGCTTAATCACGGCATTTTTGACAGAAAAAGTCCTATTCCGACACGAAAAACACCAATTGTCGCCATTTTTTGTTTATTCTCAAAAGGAACGTTATAATCATTTAATTATGATCATCATTGGAATTACCGGGACAATCGGGGCCGGGAAAGGAACCGTGGTGAAATATTTATGCGAAGAGAAGGGGTATAAGCATTATTCCGCCCGAGGTTTTATTGTGGAAGAAATTAAGCGCCGTGAGATGGAAGTGAATCGCGATTCGATGATGACGGTCGGGAATGCTTTGCGGACTGAGCATGACTCTGCTTATGTGATTACTTCTTTGTGCGATCAGGCAATTCTTTCCGGCGGTGACGCGGTTATAGAATCGATACGTACTCCGGGCGAGGTGGCCGCTATGCGCGGGAAAGCCAATTTTTATCTTCTGGCTGTGGATGCTGATATCAAGGTTCGCTATTCTCGAATTACGAATCGAGGACTAGAAACTGACCAGGTGTCGTTTGATGAATTTGTGGCGCAGGAAAGTAGAGAAATGCAGTCTGATGATTTGAATAAACAAAATTTATCAGCCTGTATAAAACAGGCTGACTTTATGATTCAAAATGATGGTTCTCAGGAAGACCTTTGGAGAAAAATAGAGGGGATTCTATTGTCGATCTCTTTGGCCAAACTTTAGTTTTTTTCTAATATAATAAAGCGAAAATTGATGGACCCACCCTGTTCTGATGTTTCACTGACTACTTTTGTGAAGTTAGAATAGTCGGGGAAATAAGTATCACCGTCGGCGTTATCATTTACGAGAGTTAGGTAGAGGCGGTCGGCTAAATCGATCGCGCTTTTGTATACCATTCCACCGCCAATAATAAATATTTCTTGCTGGTCATGTTCTCCTGCGATTCGAATGGCTTCTTCCAATGAAGAGCAGACAATCGCCCCCGGGATATCTACTGGTTGAAAATTTAAAACAATATTGATGCGGTTGGGGAGCGGCCGGCCGATAGATTTAAAGGTATTAAGCCCCATGATAATCGGATGGCCGGAGGTGATCATCTTGAAATGTTTCAGATCTTCGGGCAAGTGCCATAATAACTGGTTATTTTTGCCTATGGCCCGGGTTTTTTCTCCTATGGCGGCGATAATCGAAAGACGGGGTTGGTTCATTTTTTGGGGTGTGATAATATTGCTTTATAATCTAGTAATTTTCAATTATATTTGGGCTTATGTCAACAGTAAATAAGGTGATCTTAGATTATAGGGAACTGAAAAAGAGGGTTTTAGCCCATAAGACGTTGGGCCATAAAGTTATATGTACGATCGGCTCATGGGACATGCTCCACATTGGTCACTTAAGGTATCTTAATCGGGCCAGGGGGTTAGGCGATGTTTTAATTGTCGGGACAGACAGTGACCGGGGAATTAAAACATACAAGGGCCCTCTTCGTCCGATCATTCCTCAGGAAGAGAGAATGGAGATGCTGACCTACCAAGATTGTGTTACTTATGTGACCCTGGTGGATGATATTAATAAGAAAGGGGAATGGAATTACAAGTTAATCAAGAGTATTCCGATCGATGCTTTTGTTGCGGTAGAGGGAAATTCATATACTAAAAAACAGCTGGCAGAGATCAGTAAGCATTGCGAACTTATCGCAGGAAGTCGGCAGTTTGAAGAAAAATAAAAAATAAATGATCAAAAGAGATTTAATCATTCATCTCCCTGTCATTCACAAAGGATACTTGGATTTTTTTTCGGCCCAACGGAATAATATTGAGAAGATCTATATTCTGGATCCAGATTTTTTAACTAAGCTATCGGATTTTGCACCGGGTATTGCTTCGCTAGACGGTAAGACAGTCACAGAATTTTTAAGAACATTTGGTCTACAACATACTGATGTCCTAACTGAAAATGGAGTAGGTGACATCGTGAAACACCCGTTGATGCTTATTCAGGATGAAATCTCCAGGAACTTGGCTGGCAAGTATTTGGCTGGGGCAGATATTGAATGGAAGTCAGTTTTTTTACGCTGGGATCGCGACTCGGTCTCGGCCGTCACACCTCTTGACGAAGAAAATTCTGCCGACCCTTTTGATAAACAGATGATGAAACTGGCTTATAGCAAGGCGGAAAATAGCTCTGATTGGTGGCGGCAGGTCGGGGCGGTGCTGGTCAAGGACGGGAGAGAGGGGCTGGCTGCTTACAACGAATCCTTCCCAAATGACCATGTACCATACCAAGTGGGGGCGGTGCGGGATTATTTGCCGGTAGGAGAACGGCCTGACCTAAGCAATACTATCCACGCTGAACAGTGCATCATCGCCCTGGCGGCCAAGCATGGGGTATCTTTAACGGGAAGTTCTCTTTATGTTACTCATTTCCCCTGTGCTGTTTGTGCTAAGTTGATTGCCTGTGCCGGGATCAAAAAATGTTTCTTTGGTGAAGGGTCAGCTAATCTTGACGGGAAAGAAGTTATGCGTGCCGCGGGAGTGTTATGCGACAATATCTAGATCTTTTGCGAGATGTGCTGGAGAATGGCCAAGGAAAAAGCGATCCGCATGGCGTGGGAAGTATTGCTGTTTGTGGTCGACAAATGAGGTTTGACCTGAGCAAGGGTTTTCCAATGATGACAACTAAAAAATTGTCATTTAAATTCATAGCTTACGAATTATTGTGGTTTTTGCGGGGCGACAGTCGGACCGATTTTCTGAAAGAGCATGGAGTGACGATCTGGGATGAGTGGGCAACGCCGGAAATCTCGGCCAAAATGGGCTTAGAGTCGGGCGATCTCGGCCGGATCTACGGACCTCAGTGGAGACACTGGCGGACAACTGACGGGGGAGAAATCGACCAAATAAAAAATTTAATTGACGGATTGAAAGAACATCCCGATTGGCGCCGGCATATGGTTACAGCCTGGAACCCCGAAGATATCGACAAGGTTTTTGTTGCTCCTTGCCATGGCATTTTTAAATGTTTTGCGGTAAACGGGGAGTTGTCACTTCATCTGTTTCAAAGAAGTGCCGATGTTTTTTTGGGTGTTCCTTATAATATTGCCTCTTATGCGTTATTACTTTCGATGATTGCTCAGGTGGTGGGTATGAAAACAAAAGACTTAGTTATAACTACCAGTGATACCCACATTTATCTTAATCACTTTGAGCAAGCCAAAGAGCAGTTGGCACGCGAGCCTAAAGCTCTACCGACTCTAAAATTAAATCCCGAGATTAAAGACATCTTCGATTTCAAGTACGAAGATTTTACCCTTGAAGGATATGAGGCCGACCCCAATATTAAGGCCGAGGTGGCAATCTAGCCGATCGGGAAGGTGACGGTTTTTGATAGACCGTTTTTGTCTAACTTGGGAGATATTAAGTGAAAATGAAGGTGACAAACTGTGGCACCGGTGTAATTGGTGTCCCCGAATCTTATGGTGAGTGCACCGCCCTTGATCCCGAATTTTTTTATTGCCCAATTGGCTAGGTATTTTACGGCTAAAAAGTCTTCAGACGTTAGGTCGCTAAATTGTTCTTTATGTTGAGCAGAAATGATGATGAAGTGTTTGTCGGTATTGGAGTAAGGCCAGCTGTTCTCGGTCAAGATCCAGCTCTGATATTTTTTGAGGATCGGTTTTTTATGATACTTAAAATTGGCCGGGCAGAAAGGACATTTGCCATGTTGGTCAATAGTTTTTATTACCTGGGCGTATTCTCCTTTACCCTCGGCGAAACGTTTGTTAACTACTTTGGCCATAGTCAGGAACATAATAGGGCTTTTTTGTAAAATGTACAATCTGGAGGGTAAATGATACCATTTTTAGTGTTGATCAGAAGAATCAGTAATACCATGACATAATTCGTACAATCTACCCAATTTTATTAATCTTTATATTTAAAGTGGCTTTTATTTATTATGAAAGACAAAGAAATTGAGAAACTAATTAAAGAGGAAGATGCTCGGCAGAAAAAAGTTGTTAATTTAATTGCTTCGGAAAACTATGTGTCCGACGATGTCTTGAAGGCGCTCGGGACGAAACTAGTGAATAAATATTCGGAAGGGTATCCCGGCAAGCGCTACTACGGGGGCAACAGTGTGACCGACAAAGTGGAACTTCTGTGCCAAAAACGGGCACTGAAAGCGTTTAAACTGTCGCCGGCCAAATGGGCGGTGAATGTGCAGGCGCTCTCCGGTTCGCCGGCCAATTTGGCGGTCTATCTGGCGCTGGTACCACTGGGAGGAAAAATTATGGGGATGAGTTTACCTCACGGCGGGCACTTGACCCACGGGCAAAAGGTGTCGGCGACGGGCAAGTTTTGGGAGTCGGTTTTATATGAAGTGAATAAAAAAACCGAGATGTTGGATTATGATGCTCTGCTCAAACAGGCCGTGGAAGAAAAACCGAATATCATTGTCGCCGGCTTTACGGCCTATCCCCGCAAGATTGACTGGAAAAAGTTTCGGGCGATTGCCGATGTCTGTGGGGCGTATTTGATGGTGGATATGTCGCATTTGGCCGGTTTAGTGGCGGGTGGTGCCTATCCATCGCCGTTTTCCTATGCCGATGTGGTAACGACCACGACCCACAAAACCTTGCGCGGACCGCGGGCGGCGCTTATTTTCTCTAAAATTGACGAGCGGGAATTGGGTAAGAAAATTGATAAGGCGATTTTCCCGGGATTGCAGGGGGGACCGCACCAAAATCAAATTGCGGCGGTGGCGGTGGCGCTAGGCGAGGCGGTTAGGCCGGAATTCAAAAAGTATGCCAAGCAAGTGGTGAAAAACACCCAGACCTTGGCCAAAGAATTGGGGAAGCTCGGTTGGCGGATTATTTCCGGCGGAACGGATAGCCACTTATTCCTGATGGATACTTGGTTGGATGGTAAGGGAATTTCCGGCAAGGAGGCGAGTACTCGGCTGGAAAAAGAGGGAATTATTGTGAATATGAACACAATCCCGTTTGATACCCGCAGTCCGTTTGATCCCTCCGGTTTGCGGATTGGCGCGGCGGCGGAAACGACGCGGGGCAAGAAAGAGGGGGATATGATTAAGTTGGCGAAGAGAATAGATAGTATTTTGAGAAAGTAGTCATAGACAGTTCGCCACCAACCACGACCAGGCACGCGTCAAACGCCGCTGCGTTTGCTGCTCCGCTCGCCAATCAAGAAAATGATCAAGTCACTCACACGGCTCCCGGCGAACTCGCGATGCGTACATCGCTCAAACAGCGCCTCCCGCCAGCTCGCTCCTTGTTATTTTCTAATTGGCTGTGCGAGGCCTGTTCCTGGTTGGTGTCATCCTTGTCTTATCATTAAGGAGGGTAGCTCAAAGGTCGCTTCGCGTCTGTCTATGTGCCGGCCGGGGCCGACTTAAATCATTTCTTTGCGTCATTCCCGATTCAGGCCCTGGGTCGTAGCCAAGATCCCTGCCTTTGCAGGGATGACAATACGGCGGGAATCCAGTATTGTTTACCAACCTAGATTCCCGTCTGCGCGGGAATAACACAAAAAAAATGTCTATCGAACTGCCGGAAATCAATAAACATGATCTGCTTGTGGCGCGGAACCTCGTGCAGACTGAGGCCTTAAAAGAATTTTTGGCGGATCGATTTTCCGATGAAAATTATGAAGCCTGGCTTTTGCACTATGCCAACGACTTGCATGAGATCGTCGAACAATCGTTAATTATGGGAAAAATTACCGAATTAGCGGTCATAAAAAATGATATCGATCGAGCGACTGAATTAACACAATCGGCTGTCTCTATGATCGTAAACGAATTGTATGCTCGGCATCTGGAATTGGCGGCGTAATTATATGAAACTTCAAATTGAAAAAATTTATGAGGACGCCAAATTGCCGGCGTATGGGTACGCGGGCGACGCGGGACTGGACCTCTTTGCCCATGGTGATTTTACGCTCGCACCCGGCGAACGCGTTTCGGTTCCGACCGGAATAAAAATGGCGATACCGGAAGGATATGTCGGTTTGGTGTGGGATAAAAGCGGGTTGGCATTTAAAAATGGCTTGAAAACTCTGGGCGGAGTGGTTGATTCCGGTTATCGTGGGGAGATAAAAATCTGTTTCTTAAACTTGAGCAACGAGCCATTTGAATTCAAAAAAGGCGACAAGATCGCCCAAATGCTTATTCAGCCTTTTATCTCGGCCGAAATTGAGGAAGGGATTTTGGATCCGGATACCCCTCGCGGAGAGAAAGGATTTGGTTCCAGCGGGAGATAATTGGCCTAAAAATTGCTCGCAAATTTCGCTTAAAAATGGTATAATACGCGTAGCGATTTCCCCGCGGCTTGCCGCGGGGGCCGCTAAGGAAGGTTTGGAAACCGTTGGTTTCCAAGATTAATAATGTGGCGGAGCCTCCGGTCATACCCCGTCGGCTTGCCGCGGGGTTGTTGATTAAGTATTATGAAAATCACCCTTCCACCATTTGTGAAGCCGTTTCTCTGGTCTTATGATGTGGAAAATCTTGATGAAAAAGACAAAAAGAGGGTTATTACCAATGTTTTGAATTTAGGAACTAAAGAAGCGACCGACTGGCTGTTGGCGGAATTTGACCGGGAAGAGATAAACGAGGCGATCAAAAATCCCTATCGGGGTGAGTGGGATAAAAAATCGCTTAATTTTTGGTCGCTTATTTTTGATGTCCGCCCAAATTAAAGTTATGCATTATGAAATTTTAGACGAAGAACGATTGGCGATATTGCCTGGTTTGAAAATGTTTAAAGAACGATTTTATTTGGCGGGCGGGACGGGCCTGGCCTTGTTATTGGGCCATCGGGATAGCGTTGATTTTGATTTTTTCTGTTCGGAGCATTTTGATACGCAAAAATTATATTATGAGATTCTGGATGTTTTTGCCGGCAAAAAAGTCGTAAAAGTGCAAGAAGAAAAAGATACGCTCACGATTATTGTAGATGATCAGATAAAGATTAGTTTCTTTTATTATCCCTATCCGGTTATGTCCGATTTTGCGGAGGATGAAAATTTAAAAATTGCCTCAATCAAAGATATTGGTTGTATGAAATTGTCAGCGATTGTCGGTCGGTCGGTTTTGAAAGATTATGTTGATTTATATTTTATTTTACAGACCAATACTCTGGCCGACCTCTTGTCCCTGGCCAAACGCAAAATGCCGGATCTGGACAGTAACTTAATCTTGAAGAGCTTAGTCTATTTTGCGGATATTGGCCCGGAAAAAATTATTTTCAAAAATAACAATAATGTTTCTTCGGATGTCATAAAAGATTTTTTGCTGGATAAAGTAAGGTTGCTCTAGCCAAATACTCATCTATCCTTTTGTTTCAATGGAAATAGGAGAAAGCGTTCTGGACAATGATACCCATAGAGGAGAGAATGGCTTCGGCTCAAGTGGGAAATAGGCAAATTGTCCTTATTTAAAGCCACTTCAGGCCCTTTTTGCATACCTATTGACAATCTAGCTGAATGGGTGTATAATTAACAACAGTATCAGAACCCTGATATTTGCGAGATTTGCCATAGCATTAGACACATTTTTGGTTAAGTGTGTCTAATGCTATGGCGAATAATGCCAAGCTGGTCAAGCTCGCCTGTTGCGAGTTAAGCCAACAAATTACCGAAAGTGGGTATCGAAAAATGAGTAAAGCCGTCGTTACTGCTGGTCAAGCTCGAAGTCTGGTTGGGTCGTTCACGGTGGATACGCCGTGGGAGGGGTTGGAGGCCGATGTTCAACCCTTCATCGAACTTACACCAGTCGAACGCGGCGAAAGATTCGCCGCCTGGATCAGAAACGGGTGTCGTCTCATGATTGGCGAGCCGAAGAAAATCAAGCTCGACCATGCCCACCCGTTCAACCCCGCTGAATTCATCGGTAACAAGGGCTGGACGACCTGGTTGGGCCCGGCCGATGGCGACGGACTGTCCGGGGAACCCGACCAAGATTCCCGCGAGCAGAAAGAAGCCGGCCACATCCGGCTCGGTGGCGCTACCTTCCTGGCCCTTTGGCTGGATTACCAGGCCAACAAGGAGAACAGCGTCTTGGGGTGGCTCTATCGCACTCGCAAGATTGCCTACCTGGACTTCATGGGTCTCGTCCTGCGTGACCCGGATGGCAGCCGTTATGTCCTGTGCCTCGACCGGCGCGGGGATGGCTCGTGGCTCTGGTACTGCAGCTGGCTCGCCCTCGACTGGGAGTCCAAGCACTGTTCCGCTGGTCTCGCAAATAGCCCTAAGGCTTAATTTCCTTAGCCCATGGCTTTGGATTTAAGACCTTAGTCTTTGGCCCGCATTCTGAAATATGGATGCGGGCCATTTCTTTTTTCATAATTTTGATATAAAATAATTTTGGTAATAGGCGAATATCAGCAAGCGGTTACGGCTACTTGCCGCCGAATCCAGTATCCATACATTGAGAATAT